>JAGWSE010000197.1 GCA_028869395.1 Alphaproteobacteria bacterium
AGGCCTCGAACCCGGCGCGGCCGCCCGCGCCGGAGAAGCCGTTCTCGCGCCGGCCGTCTCGTTCCACGGTGAGCTGGACATTGATCCGGCACAGCGGGCGAACATCGCGGATGAGCCGGCCGTCGGCGCGGACGATCTCGATCGTCCGCCGCTCGCCGGCCAGCGAGGCCATCACCTGCACGATCCTCGGATCGCGGGCGCGGGCCCAGGCGTCGATCTCCTGCAGAAGGGCGACCTTGTCGGAAAAGCCGGGCGAGGCCAGCGGGTCGTCCTCGCCATAGAGTCTTGCGTTGGTCGCGCGCGGGCCCTCCGCCGCCACGCCCGCATAGCCCCGCTTGGCGAGCTTCGCCGAATCCGCCGCCCGGCGGATGGCGGCTTCGGAGATCTCGCTGGCGTGGGCGTAGCCGGCCGTCTCCCCCGCCACGACGCGCAGGCCGAAGCCTTCCGCCGCGTCGTAGGCCGCCGACTTGAGTCGGCCGTCGTCGTAAAGGAACGATTCGCTCTCGGATCGCTCGACGAACATCTCGCCGTCGTCTGCGCCGGCGACGGCGTCGGACAGGATCTCGCGGGCGCGGTCGGGGTCGACCTGGGCGGACTGCAGGATGGACGGGGCGGAGGCGTGCGCGTTCATGGCGGCAAGATAGGGAGCCCGCGCGGTCGCGTCACCCGGCCCGACGCGCTTTCGCCGCGTGGCGGAGCCCGCGCGAGCGCGCCCGGTCGCCACCGCCCCCGGGCCTCCTTTCGCGGCCTCGGCCGTGGCGGCCGAATCGAACGCATGGGCGCCGCTTGCCCCTGCAAACCCTCTCCCAGACCGAATCGCGCCCGATTCCCCAGGTGCGACGGCGGCGGCCGGCCTGAACCGGTCCGGCCTGGGGCGCACCCCCGCCCGCTGATCGACCTGCGCTCGATGACGCTGCGTCAATGGGTCGGAACCGCCTTGGCAACGCTTAGCGATGCGCGTATGCACCCCCAGGGGGCAGGGTGAGCGCCTCGCGTTTGCGCGCCCTCATTTGGTCGGCCGTCGACCGTCCGTGTCGCGCCGGCAAGCCAGACCGAGGGGACATGAAGTCGAGCTTTCAGGGCATGCGGACGCTGGCGATGGGGCTCGCCGCGGGCGCAACGACGGCGTTCTGGGGCGCAAGCGCCCTGGCCGCCGATTTGGTCGGCCAGCCGACCCCGGGCGCCATCGACATGCAGCCGGGCGTCACGCCGCTGAAGCTGCAGGCGATCGCCTTCCACAACTACATCCTGCTGCCGATCATCACGGTCATCACCCTGTTCGTGATGGCGCTGCTGACCTGGTGTGTCGTGCGCTACAACAAGCGGGCCAATCCGGTCCCGGCGCGCTGGAGCCACAACACCCCCATCGAGGTCATCTGGACCCTGGTGCCGGTGCTGATCCTGGTCTTCATCGCGATCTTCTCGTTCAAGCTTCTGTTCGCCTACCACGACATGCCCAAGCCCGACCTCACGGTGAAGGCGACGGGGTATCAATGGTACTGGGGCTATGCCTATCCCGACCAGAAGATCCCCGAGTTCATCGCCAACGTGCTACCTGAGGACCAGGCCAAGAAGCGTGGCGAGCCCTACCTGCTGGCGGCGACGGAGCCGATGGTCGTGCCGGTCAACAAGACCGTGCAGGTGCTGACCACCGGCGCCGACGTGATCCACTCCTGGGCGGTGCCCGCCTTCGGCGTCATCATGGACGCCGTCCCCGGTCGGGTGAACTCGACCTGGTTCAAGGCCGAGAAGATCGGCACCTACTACGGCAGCTGCCGCGAGCTGTGCGGTATCGACCACGCCTTCATGCCCATCGAGGTGAAGGTGGTCAGCCAGGCCGACTTCGACGCCTGGGTGCTGTCCAAGCACGGCACGGTCGCCGCGCCGACGACGACGCAGGTCTCGGCCCAGGTCGCCGGCACGGGTTCGGCGCCGGCGCCCGCCGCGCCGGCTTCCGCCGCGACGCCGGTCAACCCGGCCGCGACGGCAGGCGCCCCCGCCGAGCCTTCCGCGCCCGCCACCAACACCACGCCCGCGCCCAAGGCGCCGGCGACGCATTGACCTTAGGACAAGCGTAAGATGGCCACCCAAGCCGCCGCTCACAGCGATAGCCACGAACACAAGCCGCCGTTCCTGGTGCGCTGGCTGTTCTCCACCAACCACAAGGACATCGGCACCCTCTACATCCTGTTCGCCATCATGGCGGGCCTGATCGGGGCGGCGCTGTCGGGCCTGATCCGCTGGGAGCTCGCCGAGCCGGGCATCCAGGTCTTCCAGCCGCACAGCTTCCTGGCGCAGATCGGCCTGATCGAGGGGTCCAAGCAGGGCTACAACGCGGTGGTCACCGCCCACGCCCTGATCATGATCTTCTTCTTCGTGATGCCGGCGATGATCGGCGGCTTCGGCAACTGGTTCGTGCCGATCATGATCGGCGCGCCGGACATGGCCTTCCCGCGGATGAACAACATCTCCTTCTGGCTGCTCTGCGCCTCGTGGGTGATGATGGTCACCTCGATGTTCGTTGATGGCGGACCGGGACGCGGGGCCGGCACCGGCTGGACGATGTACGCGCCGCTATCGACATCAGGCCATACCGGGCCCGCCGTCGACTGCGTGATCCTCTCGATTCACCTGGCGGGCGCGAGCTCCATCCTGGGGGCGATCAACTTCATCACCACCATCTTCAACATGCGCGCGCCGGGCATGACCCTGCACCGGATGCCGCTGTTCGTGTGGTCGATCCTGGTGACCGTGTTCCTGCTGCTGCTCTCGCTGCCGGTGCTGGCGGGCGCGATCACCATGCTGCTCACCGACCGCAACTTCCACACCCACTTCTTCGACGCGGCCGGCGGCGGCGACCCGGTCATGTACCAGCACCTGTTCTGGTTCTTCGG
>JAGWSE010000198.1 GCA_028869395.1 Alphaproteobacteria bacterium
ACGACCCGGTCCCGCCCCCGCGCCACAAGGGTGATCCCCCGGCGCGAACGTGGACATGTGAGACATGATCGACCTGATTTTCCCCGACGGCTCCAAGCGCCAGTTCGACGAGGGCGCCACGGGCCGCGATATCGCCGCCTCCATCTCGAAGTCGCTCGAGAAGAAGGCTGTCCTCGTGAAGCTCGACGGCGAGCTCCTCGACCTCGACCGTCCGCTCAGACGCGGTGGTCGGTTCGAGATCCTCACGCGCGAGAGCCCCGAAGCGCTGGAGACGATCCGCCACGACGTCAGCCACATCATGGCCGAGGCCGTGCAGGAGCTGTTTCCCGGCACGCAGGTCACGATCGGCCCGGCGATCGAGGACGGCTTCTACTACGACTTCGCCCGCGCCGAGCCCTTCAGCCTGGAGGACCTGGCCAGGATCGAGCAGCGCATGAAGGAGATCGTCGACCGCGATGAAGCCATTCAGCGCGAGGTCTGGGACCGCGACGTGGCGATCGCCCACTTTGAGTCCATCGGCGAGCACTACAAGGCCGAGATCATCCAGGGCCTGCCCGAGGGCGAGGAGGTCAGCGTCTATCGGCAGGGGAACTGGAAGGACCTCTGCCGCGGTCCGCACCTGCCGTCCACCAAGGCGGCCGGCAAGGCGTTCAAGCTGACGAAGCTCGCCGGCGCCTACTGGCGCGGCGACCACCGCAACCCGCAGCTCCAGCGCATCTACGGCACGGCCTGGGCCAGCGAGGCCGAGCTCGAGGCCTACATTCGCCGGATCGAGGAGGCCGAGAAGCGCGACCACCGCCGGATCGGCAAGGCCATGGACCTCTTCCACATGCAGGAAGAGGCCAAGGGCATGATCTTTTGGCATCCCAAGGGCTGGACGCTCTATCGCACGGTTGAGGCCTACATGCGCCGCCGGCTCGACGACGACGGCTATGTCGAGGTCAAGGCGCCGCAGATCATGGACCGCGAGCTCTGGGAGCGATCGGGCCACTGGGCCAAGTTCCACCAGAACATGTTCACGTGCGAGACGGAGGAGGGGGAGATCCTCGCCGTCAAGCCGATGAACTGTCCCGGCCACGTGCAGATCTTCAACCAGGGCATCAAGTCCTATCGGGACCTGCCGCTGCGCATGGCCGAGTTCGGCGCCTGTCACCGCTACGAGCCGTCGGGCGCGCTGCACGGCATCTTCCGGGTGCGCGGCTTCACGCAGGACGACGCCCACATCTTCTGCCGCGAGGACCAGATCGAGGCGGAGTCCACGAAGTTCATCCGCCTGCTGGAGAGCGTCTATCGCGACTGCGGCCTGGAGCTGCACGCGGTGAAGCTGGCGCTCCGCCCCGAGCTCAGGTTCGGCACGGACGAGGTCTGGGACGTGGCCGAGCAGAAGCTCGAGCGCGCCGCCAAGGCCGCCGGCATCGCCCATGTGGAGCTGTTGCCGAACGAGGGCGCCTTCTACGGGCCCAAGCTCGAGTTCCACCTGCGCGACGCCATCGGCCGCACCTGGCAGTGCGGCACGCTGCAGCTCGACTACGTCCTGCCCGAGCGCCTCGACGCCAACTACATCGGCGAGGACGGCGAGAAGCACCGGCCGGTGATGCTGCACCGCGCGATCTGCGGCTCGATGGAACGGTTCATCGGCGTGATGATCGAGAGCTACGCCGGCGCCTTCCCGCTGTGGCTCGCGCCGACGCAGGTGGTGGTCGCCACGATCACTTCCGACGCCGACGACTACGCCCGCCAGGTCGCCCGCGAGCTGAAGGCCAAGGGCCTGCGCGTCGAACTCGACCTCAGGAACGAGAAGGTTGGCTACAAGGTCCGCGAGCACTCCGTGGCCAAGGTGCCGGTCATCGCCGTGGTCGGCCGCCGCGAGGCGGAGGAGCGGAAAGTGGCGCTTCGGCGCCTCGGTTCGGATCAACAGCAGGTTGCAGACCTGGGCCAAGTCGCAATCGCGCTTGCCTTGGAGGCGACTCCGCCCGATCTTGCCCCGATGGCGAGGGAGGGGGCTGAGTCCCGGCCGGCGGTCGGGGTGCTGGAGGCTGGATGAACGGCATCGCCGCTCCGATCGTCGCCGCTGAGCCCGTCGTGGCGTCGGACTTCCTGAGGACGCGTCGCAGCGTCTCGGTGGTCATGGTCGTCTACATGACGGGCGAAGCGCTTTGCCAAAGCGTCGAGTGCGTGCTGCGCGACCCGCTCGTGGACGAGCTGGTCGTGGTGGACAACGGCTCGAGCCACGGCGAGGCCCAGGCGCTGCGGCGCCTGGCCGAGCGCGACGATCGGGTGGTGCTGCTCACCGGTCACGGCAACGTGGGTTTCGCGCGTGGCGCGAACCTCGGCGCCCGCCGGGCCAAGGGCGACATCCTCGTCTTCCTCAATCCCGACGCCTTCCTGCAGCCCGGCTGCACGACCGAGCTGGTCCGCGAGATCGCCGATCGGCCGGTGCCCTGCATCGTCGGAGGCCGGGTGCTCAACGCCGACCGCACCGAACAGCGCGGCGCGCGGCGCGGCGACATCACCCCGGCGACCGCGCTGATGTCGCTGAGCGGTCTGTCGCGGCGGATCCCGGGCTGGCGGCGGTACGAGGTGCACTGGGAGCAGGAGGCCCTGCCCGACGCGCCCTCGCCGGCGCCCACCATCTCCGGCGCCTGCTTCTGCATGCGGCGCGAGGACTTCGACGCCGTCGACGGCTTCGACGAGCGCTATTTCCTGCACGTGGAGGACGTCGACCTCTGCTGGCGCGTCCGCCGGCAGGGCGGCGTGGTGCTCTTCCATCCGAAGGCCGAGGTGATCCACCTGGGCCACACCAGCCAGACCAGCCCGATCCGCGTGGAGTTCCACAAGGGCGTGGGGCTGGCCCGCTACTTCCGCAAGCGCGCCGAGGGCGTAGGCTCGGCCCTGCTCGCCTGGCTGCTCTCGCCGGTGATCGTCTGCACGGCCGTGGCCCGCCCGCTCCTGTGGCGGCTCACCGGCCGCGCGATGCACTAGGCCGCGGCGGGCCTCGGGAATCCGCCGGCCCGGCTGACCGAAGCGGTCGGCGGCTTGCCCAGGATCTGCGCCATCCACTCGGTGGTGCGGATCAGCGCGTCGAGGTCGTAGCCGGTCTCGAAGCCGGCCCGCTCCAGCATGTAGACCAGATCCTCGGTGCCGATGTTGCCGGTGGCGTTCGGCGCGAAGGGACAGCCGCCCAGCCCGCCGCAGCTGGCGTCCAGCACCGTCACCCCCGCCTCGACGCTGGCGTAGGCGTTGGCCAGTCCCGTGTTGCGCGTGTCGTGGAAGTGCATGCGCAGCGGCAGGTCGGGCGCCGCCTTGCGCGTCGCCTCGACGCGGCGGCGCACCAGCCAGGGATCCGCGACCCCGATCGTGTCGGCCAGCGCCAGCTCGTCCACCCGGGCCTCGGCCGCGGCGCGCACGATCCGCGCCACCTGGGCGTCCGAGACCTCGCCGTCGAACGGGCAGCCGAACGCCACCGAGATGGTCACCGTGATCGGCGGCCCGCCCTCGGCGTGCTTGCGGGCGGCGATCTTCTGCATGGCCGCGACCTGCTCCTCCACCGGGGCGCCCTGGTTGCGGATCCCGAATCCGTCGGTGGCGCAGACCACGATGTTGGCCTCGTCGCACTTCGCCGCCAGGCAGCGGTCCCAGCCGCGCTCGTTCAGCACCAGCCCGATCCGCGACCGGCCCTCGGCGTGCGGGAGCGACTCGGAGATCTCTTCCGCGCCCGCCATCTGCGGCACGCGCTTCGGATTGACGAACGACACCGTCTCGATGCGTCGCGCGCCGGCGTCCTCCAGCCGCTGGATGAACTCCAGCTTCGGCCCGGTTTCCAGGACCTGCTTCTCGTTCTGCAGCCCGTCGCGCGGGCCCACTTCCACGATCTCGATACGGCGGCTCATGGCCCACCTCCCTGCGCTTCGCCGGGCGGCGGCGGGGCGTTGGCCGGCGCCTTGTAGATGCGAAGCGTCATCTTGTGTCCGTCCGAATAGTCGAGGCCCTTCACCTCGGCGACCTGCTGGGCCATGACGTGGTCCGCCGCCAGCGCCTGCTCGAACGCCGTCTGCTTGCGGGCCTCCACGACCGCGGGGCGATGCTCCACGATCGCCTCGGCCGCGTCCTGCGGCGAGCCGAGCTCGGTCTCCGTGCCCAGGGCGAAGACCAGGCTGGGCTCGGCATAGCCCGTCACCGTGACCGGCGCATCGGCGACGCCCTGCCGCGGCAGGAGCTCGGCCCTGGCCATCGCGGTCTCCACCCGTTTCGACAGCCACAGCGGTGCCAGCCTCGGCGCGAAGCCCGCGGTCAGCGCCGCATGGCCCAGGACGCCGAACCCGATCGCCGTGACCAGCGCCGCCAGCGGCCGGTTCCTGACCAGCATATAGGC
>JAGWSE010000199.1 GCA_028869395.1 Alphaproteobacteria bacterium
CCTCTCCGAACCGGGTGCAGGGAGCGTGCGCGGCCCCCGCCGAGTGAGCGGCGGAACCTAGTCAAACGGCCTCGCCGCTGCAAGGCCCCGATTTCCCCGCGGCCGGGCGTGGGGTCTAGTCGTGCTGGGCCTGGTAGCGGGCCATCTTCGCCTTCACATCGGCCGGCCAGTCGGGAAGCTTGCCCTTCGGCGGGCCATTCGCCTTGAGCTGCGGCTGGATCACATACTCTTCGTGGCAGGCGGTGCAGACCTTGTAGATCTGCGCGCCGTAGGCATAGACCGCCTTGTCGTCGTGCTTCTCGGCCGCGGCCTTGGCGGGAATGGCGAGGCCGGTGAGTTGCTGGGCGTAGCGGTACCAGTCGGCCTCCGGCGCGCGGGCGCGGCCGGGCAGCTGCAGCATGTTGCCCGCTTCGATCAGGGTGGCCGCGGCGTTCTCCAGGCTGGTCCAGCCCTCCTCCGTTGTCGGGGCAAGGCTCTGCGTCCCCTTGGACGTCTCCTCGGTGCCGGCCCCCTGCCAGTAGACGAAGGAGGCCGGGTCCACGACGTGGGCCATCAGCTCGGCGGTCGGAAGGGTCGTGTTGAACTTGACCGCCGCAGCAGCCCGCTGGGCCTTGGGTGCGGGGTGCTGCTGGGAGCAGGCGCAGAGCAGCGTGGCGCACGCCACGGCGGCGAACAGGGCCTTCACGTCGGATTTCCCCCGGAACATTGTTTTGCCGCGAGCATAAGGCGCCGGGCCGCGCCGGGGAATGTCGGGCCTGTCACATGCGCCCGCCCGGCGCCTCCGCAGGTGACAGGGGCGCGGGCCCCGCGCTAAGCCCTTGGGACATACTTCAGATCGATATTCCGGGGAGGATTATGAGCATCAAGGGCAAGGCCTACATCATGGGGGCGTACGAGCATCCGCTCCGCGATGCGCCCGACACATCCACGCCTCAGCTGCACATGGAATCCGCGCTCGGCGCGCTCGCCGATGCGGGCCTGACCAAGGACGACGTCGACGGCTACTTCTGCGCGGGCGATGCGCCCGGCTTCGGCGGCATGTCGATGATCGACTACATGGGCCTTAAGAACGTCCGGCACATGGATTCCACCGAGACCGGCGGGTCCTCCTACATCGTGCACGTCGGCCACGCGGCCCAGGCGATCGCCGAGGGCAAGTGCCAGGTGGCGCTGATCACGCTGGCCGGACGCCCGCGGCACGGCGGCAACCGCCCCGGCGCGCGGATGGCGCCCAGCGCCGCGCCGGGCCTGACCGACGGGCCGCCCGAAGCCGGCTTCGAGAACATCTATGGCGGCTCGACCCACAACACCTACGGCATGTGCGCCATGCGCCACATGTACGAATACGGCACCACCTCGGAGCAGCTTGCGTGGATCAAGGTGGCGGCCTCGCATCACGCCCAGTGGAACGAGCATGCCTTCCTGCGCGACGTGGTCACGGTCGAGCAGGTCGTGAACTCGCGGATGATCTCCGATCCGCTGCACCTGCTGGACTGCTGCGTGGTCACCGACGGCGGCGGCGCGCTGATCGTCACCAGCCCCGAGATCGCCGCGACCTTGAATCGCCCGAAGGTGAAGATCCTGGGCGCGGGTGAGGCGCCGAAGTCGCCGCTAGGCGGCCAGGGCCTGGACCTCACCTATTCCGGCGCGGTCTGGTCGGGCCCGCGGGCCTTCGAGGAAGCCGGCGTGAAGCCCGCCGACATCAAGTACGCCTCCATCTACGACAGCTTCACGATCACGGTGCTGATGCAGATCGAGGATCTGGGCTTCTGCGAGAAGGGCCAGGGCGGCAGGTTCGTGGCCGACGGCAACCTGATCTCGGGCGTGGGCAAGCTTCCGTTCAACACCGACGGCGGCGGGCTCTGCAACAACCACCCCACCAACCGCGGGGGCATCACCAAGGTGATCGAGGCGGTTCGCCAGCTGCGCGGCGAAGCCCACCCAAAAGTGCAGGTGAAGAACTGCGATCTCGCCATCGCGCACGGCACGGGCGGCTCGCTCGGCACGCGCCACGGCTCGGCGACGGTCGTCATGGAACGGGAGGCGTAAGAATGTCCGAGACCCAAGAACGTCCCGCCACCCTGTCGCGGCCGCTGCCCTCGCCTGCGGTGAGCATCGAGACCAAGCCCTTCTGGGACGCCGCCGCCGACGGCCGCTTCCTGATCAAGCGCTGCAAGTCCTGCGGCCAGGCGCACTGGTATCCACGCACCTACTGCCCATTCTGCGCCTCGGGCGACACGGTCTGGGAGGAGAGCCCGGGCGAGGGGGTGGTCTACACCTATTCGGTGATGCACCGCTCGCCCACCGGCCCCTACGCCATTGGCTACGTGACCCTGAACGAAGGGCCAGCGGTGCTGACCAACTTCGTCGACGTCACCGCCGACGAGCTGAAGATCGGCATGAAGGTGAAGGTGAAGTTCCAGCCGACCGAGGGCGGCGGCCCGCCCGCCCCGGTCTTCGCGCCGGCCTAGGACGGCTCAGGCCAGGCAGGCTTCGGCCGCGAGGCGGGCGATCAGCGCGTCCGCCTCGCGGGGACTCCGGAGCCGATGCTTCTCGACCGTGGCGAGCCGCGGCTCGCCGAAGAGGGTTTCGTACTGGGCCTGGCGGCGGTGATAGGTGTCCCAGGCCCAGCGGATGGGGTGGTCCTTGTCCAGCCACCGCCGGAAATCCTCGCGGTTGCCCGTACCGGGCCACAGCTCCCGTTTGTCTATCGCCCTAAGGAAGCTTCGACGGACCACCCGGCGCATGATCAGCGAGCGGGGATAATCCAGCCAGATCAGGTGGGTCGCCCTGGGCAGGGTGCGCTGCATCGCCAGGCGGTAGTTGCCGTCGGTGACCCAGCGCTCGCCGGCGGTGGCCTCATCCACCAGACGCTCGAAAAGGGCGGGATCCTCCAGCGAGCGCGCCGTCCAGCCCGGAGCCCAATTGAGCGCGTCGAGTTCGACCCGCGCCAGATCGCAGGCGGCGGCCAGCCTGGCCGCGAAGGTCGACTTTCCCGAGCCCGAACTGCCGATGACCACCGCGCGCACGGGTCACGCCTCCTCGTCCTCCGCGATCTCGGCCAGCACCTCGGCGGTGTGCTCGCCCAGCCTCGGCGGATGGCGACGGATGTTGGAGGGGGTCTTGGAGAACCGGACGGGTGGGCGAATCTGCTTGTAGGCCCCGATATCCGGATGCTCGTAGGTTTCGAACAGCTCCACGGACGCCAGGTGCGGGTCGGTCTCCAGCTCGTCGAGCCGGTTGGTCCTCACCACCGGAATGGAGAGCGGCTTCAGCAGGTCCAGCCACTCCTGCGTGGTCCGTTCCTGGGTGACCGTCTCGACCATGGCGTAGAGCTCGCGGGCGTGCCGGTTGCGCGTGACGTAGTCGGAGAATCGCGGGTCCTTGGCGATCGTCTCGCCCCAGCCGGCGATCTCGAAGAACTGGTCCCACTGCTTGTCGGTGTAGGGCAGCAGGCCGATGTAGCCGTCCCGGGTCTTGAACGGCTTGCGGTTCGGATTGACCACGCGGGTGTAGCCGTACTGGCCGGTGGGCGGCTCGAAGACATGGTCGAACAGATGCTCGACCATCAGGAAGCTGGTCACGCACTCGAACATAGGCACTTCGACGAACTGCCCCTCGCCCGTGCGCTGCCTGTGCAGCAGGGCGGCGGTCACCGCTTGCGACAGGAAGAGTCCCGAGACCTTGTCGGCCATCAGCGTCGGCACGATCCGCGGGACCGGATTGCCGTCGGTCCTGGGCAGGATGTCGGCGCAGCCGGAGGCGGATTGGATCAGGTCGTCGTAGGCCGGTTCCCCCGCGTACGGCCCATCCGAGCCGTAGCCGGCGGCATGCACGAAGACGATGTCGGGCTTGAGCTCGACGATGTCCTCGTAGGCCAGCCCCAGCCGCTTCATGCCCTGATAGCGGACCGACGTGACCAGCGCGTCGCAGCTCTTCACCAGCCGGCGCAGCGCCCGCTGACCCTCCGGTGTCTTGAGGTCCAGCACCACCGAGCGCTTGTTGCGGTTGATGGTGAGGAAGATGGGCCCCATGCCGGGCTTCACGCCTTCCGGCAGGTGTCCGCTCCAACGCATGATGTCGCCGCCGCCGCCGCGGGACCCCGCCGGATCTTCGATCTTGATCACCTCGGCGCCCTGGTCGGCCAGGATCTGCACGCCGTAGGCGCCATTGACCACGCTGGTCATGTCCAGGATCCGGATTCCCTTCAGCGGGCCGGTGGCGTCCTTGGCCAGCTTCTTGGTTTCCGCCACGTCCAGTCTCCCCACCGCGCATCTCATCGCTATGATCGAACCATAAGGGGCTGGGACGCATCGGGGAAAGGCCGCCATGGACTTCGAACTTTCCGAAGAGCACCGGATGCTCAAGGACCTCGTGGCGCGGTTCGTGCGCGACGAACTGATGCCGCTCGAAGCGGGCGTCATGGCGCGCGAGGCGGATGGGAGAGGCCTGGGGCTCGCGCCCGAGGATCAGGCCCGCCTCGACAAGAAGGCTCATGAGCTAGGTCTCTTCGGCCTCGACGCCCCCGAGGACGTCGGCGGCTCCGACCTGCCGATGCTGGCCATGGTCGGCGTCGAGGAGGAGATCGGCCGCACGGTCACGCCCTACACCCTGCCGCCCGACAGCCCGAACCTGCGCATGCTCATGCAGACGGTCGACGAGCGCCAGCGCGTCGCCTACCTCGCCCCCTACGTCGCGGGGGAGACAGTCTCGGCGATCGGCATCTCCGAGCCGGGCGCAGGCTCGGATCCCGCGGGCATGCAGACGCGGGCCGTAAGAGACGGAGAAGATTGGGTAATCAACGGCCGGAAGATTTGGATCAGCCGAGCCGACCACGCCGATTTCACAATCCTGATGGCGGTCACCGACACCGAGAAGCGGGCGCGCGGCGGCATCTCGGCCTTTCTGGTGGACAAGGGCACGCCCGGCTTCAACGTCTTGCGCCGCATCCCGATGATCGGCGGCGCCTACACCTACGAGATCGCGCTGGAGGACTGCCGGGTCGAGGGCTGGAAGCTGCTGGGCCAGGAGGGCGCGGGCTTCGCGCCGATGCAGACGCGGCTCGGTACGCGCCGCATCCAGATGGCGGCCTGGTCCGTCGGCATGGCGCAGCGGGCGTTGGACATGGTCGTCGAGTACGCGCCCCAGCGGAAGACCTTCGGCGCGCCGCTCTCGGAGCGCCAGGCCATCCAGTTCTGGGTGGCGGAAGCCGCGACCAAGATCCACGCCACGCGGCTGATGACCTATGACTGCGCCTGGAAGCTCGACCAGGGTCGCGACGTCAGGAACGAGATCAGCATGATCAAGTGGTACGCCACCGAGATGGCCTACGAGACCGTCGACCGCTCGATGCAGACCTTCGGCGCCATGGGCATGACCAAGGAACTGCCGCTCAGCCTCATGCAGGCCAAGCTCCGCACCATGCGCATCTACGATGGGCCCACCGAGATCCACAAATGGGTCGTGGCCCGCAACCTTCTGGGGACCAGGCGATGAAAGAAGCTTTCGGCGACAGCGTCCGGGTGGCGGTCGACGGCCACGTGGCGGTGGTCACCATCGACCGCCCACCGCACAACCACGTCTCGGTCGAGTTCATGCGCGACCTCGCCGACGCCTTCGACGCGATCGATGGCGAGATCGAGCTGCGCTGCTCGGTGCTGCAGGCGGAGGGCAAGAACTTCTGCGCCGGCGCCGACCTCGTGAGCCGCGAAGACCAGGGCGGCCTGGGTTCGGTCAATCCATTGTATGACGAGGCGGTGCGCCTGTTCTCCGCGAAGAAGCCGATCGTGGCGGCGGTGCAGGGCGCGGCGGTTGGCGCAGGCCTGGGCCTCGCGGTGATGGCCGACTTCCGGATCGCGTCGCCCGACGCGCGCTTCGCGGCCAACTTCGTGAAGCTCGGCTTTCATCCGGGCTTCGGCCTGACGCACACCCTGCCGCGCCTCATCGGTCCCACCAAGGCCGAGCTGATGTTCCTGACGGGCCGGCGTGTGAAGGCGGAGGAAGGTCTGCCCTGGGGACTCGTGGACGATGTCGTCCCTCTCGAGGATCTGCGGGCCGCCGCGCTGCGCCTGGCCCGGGAGATCGCGGAGAACGCGCCGCTCGCCATCGTCTCGACGCGCAAGACCCTGCGAAGCGACCTTGCTGCAGCGGTCCGGGCCCAGACCGACATCGAGGCCGCAGAACAGGCCTGGCTGCGCAAGACCGAGGACTACAAGGAAGGCGTCCGCTCCGTGGCCGAGCGCCGGGTCGGCAACTTCGTGGGACGCTAGCCCTCGCTGAACCGCGCGCCGGCCGCCCGCTCGCACTCGGCCGCGAGCTCCTTGAACAGCAGGCTGAGGATGATCAGCGCCCGGCCTTCGACGTCCGCGGCTTCGGCGCCGGGGTGCCAGTCGACCATCATGTCGAAGGCGAGCTCGGGGACCATGGCGTTGCGGCCGAGCACGCTGACCACCGCCGAGCCTGGCTCGCCGGGACGGGCGCGCGCCGTCACCAGCCAGCGCAGCTGTTCGGGGGTATGGGCCGGGGCCTTGCTCATGCGGCGACCGGCCTGCGCAGACCCGCCGCTTCGCGGGCGAGGCGCGTAATGCGATCCCAGTCGCCGTCGCGAACGGCGTCCGCCGGCGCGACCCAGGAGCCGCCGACGCAGACCACGTTGGAGAGCGCCAGGTACTCCGGCGCGTTGGCCGCGGTCACCCCGCCCGTGGGACAGAACTTCGCCTGCGGGAAGGGGCTCTGGTAGGCCTTCAGCGCGCCGGCGCCGCCCACGACATTGGCGGGGAAGAGCTTGAAGTGGTCGAAGCCGGCCGCCAGCCCCGCGATCAGCTCGGTGGGCGTGGCGATCCCGGGCAGCAGCGGCACAGGGCCCTCCGCCCGCTCACCTTCGATCAGGCCCGGCGAGACGGTGAAGGCGCAACCCAGATCGGCGGCCGCCTGGCGCATGGCCGGGTCGATCACCGTGCCCGCGCCGACGACCGCGCCCTCGACTTCGGCGATCATGCGTTCGATGCAGGCGCTGGCCACCGGCGTGCGGAAGGTCACCTCAAGCACGGTGAGGCCGCCCGCCACCAGGGCGCGCCCGAGCGGCACGGCGTGGCCCACCTCCTCGATGACCAGCACCGGGATCACGGGCGCGCGGGAGAGAACCTCCTCGATCTTCATAGGCGCTCCATCTGCTCCAGCTCGCGCGCGGCCCCGATCAGCGCGGGATAGGGATGCAGCACGAGGGCGGTCGGAATGTCGCGCACGAACGGGGCGAGTCGGCCCTTGTCCTCAAAACGGGCGCGGAACCCGCCCGAGGCGAGCCGGTCGGCCATGCGCGGCGCGATCCCGCCCGAAATGAAGACCCCGCCCCGCGCGCCGAACGTCAGCGCGAGATCGCCGGCGACAGCG
>JAGWSE010000200.1 GCA_028869395.1 Alphaproteobacteria bacterium
CATCGGCTACCGCGACCTGGCGGCCAAGGCGCCGATGCAGCGCGACACCCTGTTCCGCATCGCCTCCATGACCAAGCCGGTGACCTCCATCGCAGCCTTCATGCTGATGGAGGAAGGCAAGCTCCGCCTCGAGGACCCGATCGCAAGATGGATCCCCGAGCTGACGGGCTTGCAGGTCCTCAAGGACCCGCAGGGGCCGCTCGACCAGACCTATCCCGCTCCGCGGGAGATCACCGTCGAGGACCTGATGACCCATCGGTCAGGCCTCGCCTACGGCTTCACCTCGATCGGTCCGATCGCCTACGCATATGAGGAAGCGCTCGGATCGCCCCTGTTGAATCCGAAGAGTCCCGACGCGTGGCTGAAGGGCCTGGGCACGCTGCCGCTTTCCTATCCGCCCGGCGAGCGCTTCCATTACAGCCACGCCACCGACGTTCTGGGCTTCCTCGTGGCGCGGATCGAAGGCAAGTCGCTGGGTCAGGTGCTGCGCGAGCGGATCTTCGAACCGCTCGGCATGGACGACACCTTCTTCTGGGCGCCGCCGGAGAAGCGGGGACGTCTCGCCAAGCTCTACCGCGCGCCGGTCGACGGCGGGCCGCTCGAGGACGTCTCCCTGCCGCTCACCGACGCGCCGCCGCCATTCGAAGGCGGCGGTGGCGGCCTGATCTCCACGGCCGACGACTACCTGAAGTTCGCGCGCATGATGCTGGGCAAGGGCGAGGTGGACGGCGTGCGGCTGGTGAAGCCGGAGACCGTCGAGCTCATGACCGCCAACCGCCTCACCGACGCCCAGCGGGAAATCCCGTTCATGGGCATCCCGTTCTGGGCCGGTCAGGGCTTCGGCCTGGGCGTGTCGGTCATCACCGACCCGGCCAAGCAGGAGTGGATGGGCGCAGGCTCCAAGGGGGCGTTCGGCTGGCCGGGCGCATTCGGAACCTGGTGGCAGGCGGATCCCGCCGAGGACATGGTGATGATCTACCTGATCCAGAACTCCATGCCGCTGGAACCCGGGGCGGCGGCGCAGCTCGCCACCGGCCAGCGGCTCGGCGGGCGGGCCGCCCTGCCGATCTTCCAGAAGCTGGTCCACGCCGCGCTTCCGAGGTAGCCGGGGCGAGCGAGGAGCGGCCAGCCCCCGCGAGCGGCCGCGCCTAACCCCCGCGATGGGGCGCCACGCAGACCGGACGGCCGCGCCAGGTCTTCCCGACGAGGCTGCCGTCCTGGACCAGCGCGTAGCGTTCGCGCTCGTAGACGGCGCTCTCCGCCGGCGGATTGACGCCCTCGGGGCAGACATCGACCGTCACCGGGCGCCCGCTGTGGAAGCACTGGCAGATGTCCTCGGACCGATCCAGGCGGCTGGCGCTTTGCGAGTAACAGGTGACGGGCTGCTGACGGCCGCCCACGTCCAGGCAGATGGTGGTGGTCCGTGGCGTCGCCGGCTGTGCGAGCGCCGCGCCGCCGGCGAGGAAAGCGGCGGTCGCAACGAGAATGGTGGCCTTCATGGCGGGTCTCCTGGGGTCCCCCGTCCGAAGTTTACCCATCGCAACGCGACGCGTCCTTTGCCTCCGCACAAGGTTCTTGTCCGTTCACCAAGCTTGATCGCCAGGCCTTAAGCCTGAGCGGATAGCCTCGCACGGGAAAGCGAGGAACCTATGGACCCGCTCAACATCGCCCGCGCCGGCCTGATGGCCGCGTCGAACCGCTTCGAGATCTCCGCCGTGCGGACCGCACGGATGGGCTCCGACCCCTCGGTGGACGCCGGCCAGGAAGCCGTCGAGCAGATCGAGGCCAAACAGCAGTTCAGCGCCAACCTCGGCGTGATCCGCGTCTCGAACGACATGTGGCGTTCTCTGATGCAGGTCCAGGAGGACGCGAACGGGGCAGGCTGACGCCCGCTCGCTCAGCGTCAGGCGAAGGCGATCCAGCGGCCAGCCGCCGCGCCCGTCACCCAGACCAGGATCGTCGCGTAACCGATCAGTCTCGTCAGCGGACCGGCATCACGACCACGGCCAGCGGCGTAGAGCTGCACCAGCCCTGCGCCCAAGATCCAGATCGCGTAGAGCCAGGTGAAGATCTTGTTCACCGGATCCAGGTGGTCGAGGTCGTCGGGCTGATAGGTCACGTGCGTGATCCACTGCTGCGCCGCGAAGATCAGAAGCAGGCCTGCGAGATAGCTCCAGCGCAGGCGGCCACGCGTCGCGATCAGCACGATCAGGCCGGCGGCCGTCAGCACGTGATAGATACCCACGTTGACCAGGTTGCCGGTCACGAAGATCACGACACCGGCGATCCAGATCAGCGCGCCGATCGCAAACCACGTTCGCGCCGAGAGCGAAACCGCGCCATCGGCGCGCGCCACGGGCCGGCTCGCGCCATAGGTGATGATGACGCCGGACAGCAAGGCGATCATCTTCACGACGAAGGCGGTGGAATCGTAGAGCCGCTCGGCGTTGGCCATGCCGATGAGCACGCCCGTGACGACGATGCCGGCGACGCCCAGGTCCTGCCAGCGCCTCAGGTTTCGATAGACCTCCGACGGCGGCTCCTCGGTGAGGCCGGCGCCGAGCAGGCGCAGGTTCATCAGGATCGCGGTCCCGCCGAGCAGGATCAGCGACAGGATGTGCAGCACCTCCCACGAGGCGAACTGCGGCTTGACGATGTAGGCCGGCCAGACGTTGACCAG
>JAGWSE010000201.1 GCA_028869395.1 Alphaproteobacteria bacterium
CGCGCCGCGCCCAGGCCGCCGCCGCCAGCGCAAGCGCCAGCGAATCCCCGCCGCCCGACAGGGCGACGGCGAGGGGCCGGCGGCTCGTCCGGTCCAGGCGGCGCTCCAGCGCCTCGGCGACCGCGCCGTCGAGATCGGTCAGGTCGTCCCCGATCGGCCCTAGCGGCACTTCGCCCGGGTTCTGACCTCGGCCGCGTGCGCCTTCACCGAGGCCGGCGCCCGGGCATAGTGCCGGGGAAGTTCGGCCAGGGTCTCGCACGCATCCGTGGTCTTCTTCAGCGCCACGAGCTCGTGGGCGAGCTCGACCACCGCATCCGGCGCCCAGGCGGTCTCCGGCCAGCCGCGGATCGCGCCGATGTAGGCGGTCGCGGCCTGGGCGTGCTGTCCCTTCACCGACAGCGTCTTGCCCCACCAGTAGCGCGCCTCCGGCGTCTTCGGCGCGTCCGGGTAGGTCTCGACGTAGCTGTGGAAGGCGCTCTCGGCCCCGTCGTAGTCGCCGCTGAGCATCAGGTGGCGGGCCTTGTCGAAGGCCTCCGCCGGATTGCCCTTCGGCGCCGGCGGCGGGCCCGCGTCCGTGGCCCCCCCGCCGGCGGCGGAGCCGTCGGACGGCGCGGCCTGGGCGGCGGCCTGCGTCTTCTCCAGATCGGCCACCTGGTCGCTCAGCGTCTTGACCTGCGCCTGCAGGTCGGCGTTGGCCTTGCGCGCCAGGTCGAGCTCGTGGGCGGTGGTCTCCAGCGATCCGTTGATCCGCGTCAGCGAATGCTCGAGGTCGCTTACGCGGCTCGACAGGTCGTCCAACCGCGCGCCGGTGTCGGCCGATTCGACCTCCACCGGCTTGCCCGTGTCCCGGCCCTTGAAGACGATGGCGCGCATCTCGCTCACCACCTTCTCCATGTTGTCCAGGCGTCGGGCGTCGCGCTTGGTGAGCGACTGGTCGATCGGCGTCTGGGCCGCGACCGGGGCCGCTGCGAGCAGCAGCCCCACCGCCGCGGCCGGCCAGGCGTAGCGGCGCAGCCCCATCAGCCCGGCCGCGCCCCGGAGATGATCGCCGTGTGGGCGTTGCGGTTGTGCTGGTCGGCCTCTTCGCCGGTGCCCGGATCGATCGGCTTCTCCTTGCCGTAGGAGATGGTCGTGATCCGCGAGGCGTCGACGCCGTGGGCCACCAGGAACTCGCGCACGGCGTTGGCGCGCCGGGCGCCCAGCGCCAGGTTGTACTCACGCGTGCCGCGTTCGTCGCAGTTGCCCTCGATCCGCACCATCACCGCCGGATACTTCTTCAGCCAGTCCGCCTGGGCGGCGAGGATCGGCTGGGCGTCGGCGCGGATGTCGTACTTGTCGAAGTCGAAGTAGACGCGGTCGCCCACGTTCACGACGAAATCCTGCGTGGAGCCGGGCAGCGGCGCCTCGCTGACGGGACCCGGCGGCGGCGGCGGCGTGGCGGCCGGGGGCGCCGGAGCGGGCGGCGGCGTCGTCGTCGGATAGGCCGGCTTGGGATGGTGGGCGCAAGCGGCCAGGGAGGCGGCGGCTGACCCGATGAGGACCAGTCGGAGCGCAGTCTTGGTGTTCAGCAATGGCGTCTCCTTCATGTACTCGACAGTTACGAATGTCGCGGCGCGATCTACCACTCTATTGCAGTAGAGGCGACCACGCGGGGTCGGTGGCGTTGCCCGGATAGGGCACCGGTTGGAGGACGCGCCCCGTCACGTCCACGGTCCAGAGCTTGTGGGAGCCGTCGGGCGACTCCCGGGAGAACATCAGCACCCGCCCGTTCGGGGCCCAGGTCGGCGCCTCGTCCAGGTAGCTGGTGGTGAGCAGCCGTTCGTCCGAGCCGTCCGGCTTGATGATCCCGATGTGGAACTGGCCGCCGGTCTGCTTGGTGAATGCGATGTATTCGCCCGTCGGGCTCCAGACCGGATCGGTGTACTTGCCGTCGCCGAACGAGATGCGGTGCGGGTTCGAGCCGTCGGCGTTCATGATGTAGATCTCCGCCGTCCCGGAGCGGTCGGAGTTGAAGGCGATCTGCGTCCCGTCCGGCGAGAATGACGGCGAGGTGTCGATGGCCGGGTCCGACGTCAGCCGCGTCGTCGCGTGCGTGCGCAGGTCCATCAGGAAGATGTCGGTGTTGCCGCCCCGGTCGGTAGCCACCGAGAAGGCCACCTTCGAGCCGTCGGGCGAGAAGCGCGGCGCGAACACCTCGCCCGGGAACTTGCCCAGGCTCTCGCGGCGCACCGTGTCCAGGTTCAGCAGGTAGATCGCCGAGCTGTCCGGGCTCAGGGACATGTAGGTGATCTCCTGGCTGGTCGGCGAGAACCGCGGCGTCATCACGTCGGTCGAGCCGTCCGTCAGGTAGCTCGGGTTGGCCCCGTCCTGGTCCATGATCGCCAGCCGTTTGACCCGGTGACCGCGCGGGCCCGTCTCGGCCACGAACACCACCCGGGTGTCGAAATAGCCCTTCTCCCCGGTCAGCCGCTCGTAGACGGCGTCGGAGATCTTGTGCGCCACCCGCCGCCAGTTCTCCGGGTTGGCGGTGAACTGCAGGCCCAGCAGCTGCTGCTCGGCGAACACGTCCCACAGGCGGAAGGAGACCTGCAGCTGGCCGTTGACGGTGGTCACGTCCCCGTTCACCAGCGCCTGGGCGTTGATCGCCTTCCAGGCGGCGAAGCGCGGCTGCACGGCCGTGGTCAGGTCGTGCTCGGTGAAGGTGGACGGATCGAGCGGCTGGAACAGGCCCGAGCGGTTCAGGTCGGCCGAGACCACGCCTGCGATCTCCGAGCCCACCTGCCCGCCGTTGAAGGCCGGAATGGCGATCGGCAGCGGCTGGACGTCGCCGCGGTTGACGTTGACCGTGATGTCGGCCCGCGCCGGCGCGGCCGCCAGGCCGAAGCTCAGCGTCGCCAGCGCCATCGTCAGGATCAGGCTCAGTAGCCGCATGGAGGGGCTCCGGGTGAGGTTCACGAGCAGGCGTTCCGTGCGTTGAAGTTGACGGCGATGCGCTCGCCGTAGAAGTCCGGCGGCAGGTCGCGGAACGGCGCGGCGGCGTAGACCGCCCGCACCGCGCGGTCGGCGGCCGCCTGGGCCACGGGCCCACGCCCGCCGGCCATGATCTGCGAGGTCACCTGGCCCACCACCTGGCCGCCGGGGCCCAGCTGGAAGACCACCTTCACCTGCACGTCGCGCCCGCCCTGCACGTCGCAGTTGGGGTTCCAGCGCCGCTGCAGCTCGCGCTCCAGGCCGGTCATGGCCAGCGCCGAATGGCCGCTGCCGTTGGTCTGGCGCGCCTCCAGCGCGGTTTCGGCGCGGTTCGGGCCCTTGGCGGCGTTGGTCGGCTTGGGAACCTGCTTGGCCAGGCTGGCGGCCAGCGCGTCGAGGTCCAGGGTCTTCTCGGGCTTCGGCTTGGCCGGCGGCTGCGGCTTCTGGGGCGCCGCCTTGGCGACCGGCTGCGGCTTCTGCGGCGTGGGCGCGGGCGTCGGCGGGATCGGGGTAGGCTTCGGCTGCGGCGCGGGCGGCGTGGGCTGCGGCGGCGCCTGCGGCTGCGGCGTCTCGGTCTGGGCGGCCTGCTGCTGGGGCGCCTGCTCGGCGGCGCGCAGGTCCGCGTCCGGCGGCCCGCTGGTGACGATGGTCACCGGCACGGCCGAGCCGATCGTCAGGTTGCGGGTCAGGCTCCACGACCAGATGATCGCGGCGATCACCAGCCCGTGCAGGGCCAGCGATCCCAGGAACGCGGGCGAGACCTCGGCGCGTCTCACGGCGGCGGCGCCTCCCCGGGCGGCGTTTGCGCGGTGGGCGCCAGCTCGGCGCCGCCGGAGGTCGGTCCGCCGGTGTCGGTGATCAGGTTGATCGAGGTGAACCCGGAGCTGGACAGCGCCGCCATCACCTGGGCCACCGACTCGTAGGAGGCGCGGCCGTCGGCGCGGACATAGATCGGCTTGGTCCGCTCGTCCCCCGCCAGCGCCTGCAGGCGGGGCGTGAGCTGGCCGAAGGGAACGGGGTCCTGCTGCACGAAGATCGATCCGTCCGCCCGGATGGTGACGGTGATCGGCTGCTTCTGGTTCTGCATCGCCCCGGCGTCGGTCTTTGGAAGCTCCACAGGAACCCCAACGGTCAACAGTGGCGCCGAGATCATGAAAATGATGAGAAGGACCAGCATCACGTCCACCAGCGGCGTGACGTTGATCTCCGACAGCGTGCCGCGGCGGCCGCGGCCAAAGCGGCGCCGGCGGCGCCGGCCGCCCGAGGCCTGGAAGGCGTCGTTGGCCGAAAGACCCATCTAGACCTTCTCCGCCAGCCGCCGTTGGATGGCCGTCGAGAGGTCGTCGGCGAACCCTTCCAGCCGGGCCGTGAACTTGCCGACCTTGGTGGAGAAGGCGTTGAAGGCGATGTAGGCCGGGATGGCCGCGATCAGGCCCATGGCGGTGGCGAACAGCGCCTCGGCGATCGCCGGGGCGACCACGGCCAGGTTGGTGTTCTTCTGGATCGCGATGTTCTGGAAGGCGTGCATGATGCCCCAGACCGTGCCGAACAGGCCGATGAACGGCGAGGCCGTGGCGACGATCGCCAGCAGCCCCAGGCCCTCCTCGATCCGCTGGCTCTCGCGGGCGATGATGGTGTCGAGCACACGGTCGATCCGCTGCACCAGGAAGGCGGTCTGGCTCTCGTTGCTGATCCCGCGGGTACGGGCCTCGCGCCATTCGCGCAGCGCGCCCTGCAGCATGCGCGGCAGGGCGTGCTTGGGCCGCTCGCCGGCCTGCGCGGCCACCTCTTCCAGGCTGCGGCCGGAGCTCACGGCGTCCTCGAAGGCGTTGGCCTCGCGGTTCAGCGCGGCGAAGCGGAAGGTCTTGTCCAGGATCACCGTCCACGACCACAGGGAGGCGATCGCCAGACCGGCCATGACCAGCTTCACGATCCAGTCGGCGTGGATGATCTGGTGGACCAGCGAGAAGGACTCGGGCGAGACGGCGGCGGCTGGGTCCATCAGTTGATGACGCTCCTGAAATGTGGCGCCGTCTCGTGGCGCGAGGTGGTGGCGAACTTAAGGCGAAGGCCTTATGAAAACAGCGGCTTCAAGGCGGCGATGAGGGCGGCCGGCGGCCTTTTCGCGCGCCCCGACAGGTCGATGCAGGCGGCCTCGACCGCAGCTGTTGCGATCAGGTCACCGTCGCGGAAAATCCGCTGGCTGATCAGCAGGCGCGCGCCCTTCACCGCATCGTAGGTCGTGCGCACCAGAAGGGCGTCGTCGATGCGCGCCGCGCGGCGGAATTCCACGGTGATCCTGGTGACCGTGAACGCCGCCGGATCGGGCCCGTCCAGCAGGCCCTGGTGGCTGACGCCGGCCAGCCGCAGGAAGTCGCTCCGCCCGCGCTCGAAATAGCGCAGGTAGTTGGCGTGATAGACCGCGCCCGTGAAGTCGGTGTCCTCGTAATAGATGCGCACCGGCAGCACGTGCTCGCGGCCGTCCAGCCAGCCGGCGGAGGGTTGAGTTTCCATCTACCGCTCCCCGCGTTGGCGGGGACCCAAGCTGATTCGAATTCGGTCCCAACTTAGCGGGGCCCGCGCCCTGCGGAAGCGCCGCATCGAACCCCGCCCGCGCGGGGACGAGCGGACCTCTCACGCCTCGAACAGTCCCGCCTGGCCGGGCTTCTGTGGCGGCGGCGCGGCCAGTCCCAGGTGCTCGTAGGCTCTGGCGGTCGCCATCCGCCCGCGCGGCGTGCGCTGGATGAAGCCCTGCTGCATCAGGAACGGCTCGATCACGTCCTCCACCGCGTCGCGGGCCTCGGCGATCGCATAGGCCAGGGTCTCCACGCCCGCCGGGCCGCCCGCATAGTTCTCGATCAGCGCGCGCAGGTACTTGCGGTCCAGCGCGTCCAGCCCGTGCTCGTCGACGTCCAGCCTGGCCAGCGCCGAGGCCGCCGCCTTGCGCTCGATCACCTCGCACCCGTCCGCGGTCGCGAAGTCACGCACCCGCCGCAACAGCCGCCCCGCCACCCGCGGGGTCCCGCGCGAGCGGCGCGCGATCTCGGCCGCGCCGTCCGGCTCCAGGCCCATGCCCATCTTGCCCGCCGCCCCCAGCAGCACCTGCTGCAGCTCGGCGGGGGTGTAGAACTCCAGCCGAATCGGGATGCCGAACCGGTCGCGCAGCGGCGTGGCCAGCAGCCCCGCCCGCGTCGTCGCCGCCACCAGCGTGAAGGGCGCCAGGTCGATGCGGATCGAGCGCGCGGAGGGCCCTTCGCCGATCACCAGGTCCAGCACGTGGTCCTCCATCGCCGGATAGAGGATCTCCTCCACGTTCGCCGCCAGCCGGTGGATCTCGTCGATGAACAGGACATCGCGCGGCTCGAGGTTGGTCAGGATCGCCGCCAGGTCACCGGCCTTGGCCAGCACCGGCCCGGAGGTCGCACGGAAGTTCACCCCCAGCTCGCGCGCCACGATCTGCGCCAGCGTCGTCTTGCCCAGTCCGGGCGGGCCGAACAGCAGCACGTGGTCCAGCGACTCGGCCCGGGCCTTCGCGCCCTCGATGAAGACGCGCAGGTTGGCTTTCGCCTGCTGCTGGCCCACGAACTCGTCCAGCGTCTGCGGCCGAAGCGCCCGGTCCTGCGGCTCGAACGCCTCCGGCTCCGGCGACACGAGGCGGGTCATTGTCTGCCTCCGCTCATTCCCGCGAAGGCGGGAACCCAAGCGGCGGCCGGCTCCGCAACCAGGCTCGCGATCGACCCGCCGAACAGCTTGGATCCCCGCCTGCGCGGGGACGGCCGGGTTGTGCAACTCACCGCCCCAGCTCCTGCAGCGCGGCCTTGATCAGCGCCGGGGCCGCCGCGTGCTCGCCCAGCCGGCCGGCCGCTTGCTCCACCACCCGGCGGGCCGCCGGTTCGGCCACGCCCAGGCCCATCAGCGCCGCCACCGCCTCGCCGGCCAGCGAGGGCCTGGCGGGCTCCGCCGCGGGGATCTGCGCGTGGAAGGCCGCCACCGGCCCGTCCGAGATCGGCTTGTCCTTCAGCTCCACGACGATGCGCTGGGCGAGCTTGGGGCCGACGCCCTGTGCGCGCGCCACCGCGGCCTTGTCCTCGCGCGCGGCGGCGGCGGCCAGCTCCGGCGGCGACAGCACGTCCAGCACGGCCAGAGCCGCCTTCGGCCCGACCCCCTGGATCGCCTGCAGCATGACGAAGGCGCGCCGCTCCTCGCGGGAGAGGAAGCCGTAGAGCTTCATCCCGGTCTGCTCGCCCCACTGGCTCTCCACGTGCAGCACCGTCTCGCCGCCGATCTCCGGCAGGCGCGAGAGCGTGCGCGATCCGCAGCGGACCACATAGCCCACGCCCGCCACGTCGATCAGGGCGTCCTCCTCGGCGACCTCCGCCACCACGCCGCGCAGGCGTCCGATCATGCCGCCTCTTCCCGAATCGCGTTCAGCATCTGTTCCAGCATGCCGTAGTCCGCCCCGAAAGGCTTGCGCAATCGTGAAGGCGGCGATTGCGCCGCAACCGCTCGGCCGTATCGCCGCCGCGATTTCCGGGCTTAACTCGCCCCGCGAAAGAGGGGCGGCCATGGCGGACGAGACGACGACGCGGCGGTCCCCGCATCCGGCCATCTGGCTCGTGCTCTACCTGCCCTACGGGATCACCAACGGCTACGTCACGGTGACGCTGGCCTGGCTTCTGTCGCACGCCGGCGCCAGCGTCGCGGCGGTGGCGGGGCTCGCGGGCCTGGCGCTCGCGCCCAACACCTGGAAGGTGCTCTGGGCGCCGCTGGTCGACGTCTCGCTGACCGCCAAGCGGTGGTTCGTGATCGCCAACCTCGCCACGGCCGCCACGCTCGCGCCGTTCGCCTTCCTGCCGCTCACCGTGGCCATGCTGCCGGCGTTCGGATGGCTGGTGCTGATCAACAGCATCGCCGGCAGCGTCACCGCCATCGCGACCAACCGGATGATGGCCTACGACACCACCGACGCCGACAAGGGCCGCGCCGGCGGCTGGAGCCAGGCCGGCAACCTGGGCGGCGTGGGCCTGGGCGGCGGCGCGGGGCTGTGGATCGCCCAGCACACCGGCCATCCCTGGCTCGCCGCCGCCTTCGTGGCCGCGGCCTGCCTTCTGTGCACCTTCGCCCTGGCGTTCCCGCGCGATCCCCCGAGCGGCCGCGAGGGGCCGGGCTATCTCAGCGTGCTGATCGAGACCGGCCGCGACGTCTGGAGCCTCGTGCAGCGCCGCATCGGCCTGCTGGCCTGCTTCCTCATGCTGCTGCCGATCGGCTCCGGCTCGGCCCAGAACCTGTTCGCCGCCATCGCCAAGGACTGGGGCGCCTCCGCCGACCTCGTCGCCCTGATCGGCGGCGTGCTGCAGGGCGTGGTCGGCATCGTGGGCTGCGTGATCGGCGGCTACGTCTGCGACCGCATGGACCGCAAGCGGGCCTATCTGCTGTTCGGAGCGGTCATGGCGGGCGCTTCCCTCGCCATGGCGCTGGGGCCGCACACGCCCTGGGCCTTCCTGGTGTTCGCCAGCCTCTACAACCTGACGGTCGGGCTCAGCTACGGCGCCTATTCGGCCGTCAGCCTCGAGGCGATCGGGCAGGGGGCGGCCGCCACCAAGTTCAACCTGATCTCCTCGATCTCCAACGTGCCCTTGCTGGTGGTGGTCCTGGTGGACGGCTGGGCCCAGACCCGCTGGGGCTCCAGCGGCATGCTGATCGGCGAGACCATCCTGGGGCTCGCCGGCATCGCCCTCTACGCCCTGGTCGCCTGGGCCACGCGCGGCCTCACCTGGTCGCGCGTGTTCGGCCGCCGCGCCGCCGCGGCCGGATAGCGAAACGGGGGTTTCCAGGCCCGCGCGCCCGATCTAGGGACCAGCGCATGATGACCTCCTTCGACGCCTATGTGACGGCGGCCCTCTTCGACAGCACCGGCCGGGCGGCGTTCGCGCTCGGCGACGGCACGGTCCGCTTCGAGACCGGCGAGGTGCAGCAGGCCCACGACGGCGCCGTGCTGGCGGCCGCGGTCCACCCCTCGGGCCAGGGCCTCGTCACCGGCGGCGACGACGGGCGCCTGATGTGGGCCGAGGTCGGCGGCCTTCAGGAGCTCGCGAGTCTGCCCGGCCGCTGGATCGAGGCGGTCGCCGCCTCCCCCGACAGCAAGCTCATCGCCTTCGCCGCCGGCCGCGACCTGCACGTCCGCGACGCCGCCGATCCGGCCTTCGCCCGCACCTTCGCCCACGACAAGTCGGTCGCCGATGTGGCCTTCGATCCCAAGGGCCGGCGGATCGCCGCGGCGACCTACGGCGGCGTGGCCCTCTGGTACGCCCGCATCGAGGGCCAGAAGCCGCTGATGCTGAAGTGGGCCGGCAGCCACGTGGTCTGCGCCTTCTCGCCCGACGGCAAGTTCCTGGTCTCCGCCATGCAGGACAACCAGCTGCACGGCTGGCGCGTCGCCGACGAGAAGAACATGCGGATGGGCGGCTATCCGGCCAAGGTGAAGAGCCTCGTCTTCCTGGCGCGCGGAAACATGATGGCCACCTCGGGCTCGAGCGGCGTGGTGGTCTGGCCGTTCGCCGGCTCAACCGGGCCGATGGGCAAGCAGGCCGCCGAGGTGGGCTACGACGAGGCCGCCATGGTGGTCCGCGTGGCCGCGGCGCCGCAGCTCGGCTGGGTGGCCGCCGGCCTCGACGACGGCCGCGTCTGGGCCTGCGACCTGGCCGGCCAGAAGATCGTGCCGCTGAAGGCCGAGAAGGGCTCGCCCATCTCCGCCCTCTCCATGACCTCAGACGCCAGGCGCGTCGCCTGGGGCGACGAGGACGGAAACGCCGGCGTGGCCGAGGTGGCCTCGGCCCCGCAGGACTAGAACGGGTCCGGCGGCGCCGTCATGAGGCGCCGGCGCGCGTCTCCCGGGTTCAGAGGCGGCCCTGGGCGAGGCGGCGGCCGAGCACGAGGAAGGCCGCGAGGCTGACGGCGGTCGCCCCGGCGAACAGGGCGTAGAGCGGCAGGAAGCCGTGCGCGCCGGCCAGCAGCGATCCGGCCAGCAGCGGGCCCAGCGCGCCCCCGAGCGCCAGCGCCGCCGGCATCAGCACGGCCACGTTGCCGCGGCCGTCCGACGAGGCGATGATCCCCATCTGGTAGGACATGGGGAAGTTCCACAGGCCCATCGCCAGCACCAGGCCCGCGAGATAGCCGTTGTAGCCGTGGCCCCACTGCAGCACGGCGACGCCGGCGATGGCGAGCAGCATGCTGAGCGCCAGCGGCCGCGCCCGGCCGAGCTTGTCGCCCAGGAACACGGCCCCGAGACCCGCCGCGCCGCTGAAGAAGAGGCTGGTGGTCAGGGCCTTGTTCGCCGCCGCGCCGCTGATCCCGAAGCT
The DNA here is from genome assembly GCA_028869395.1 of Alphaproteobacteria bacterium. Classification (GTDB taxonomy): domain Bacteria; phylum Pseudomonadota; class Alphaproteobacteria; order Caulobacterales; family Caulobacteraceae; genus Phenylobacterium. The sequence continues at coordinate 10,329 of JAGWSE010000201.1, forward strand.
GGGCGCGAGCTGGCTGATGAAGGCCCAGAGCGCCGACATGCCGGCGAAGGAGACGAAAAGCGCCGCCACGCCCAGCCAGGGCGCCCAGTCGCGCAGGACCGACGGCGTCGCGCCCGCGCGCTGGGTCATGGCGAAGCGCTTCTCCGGCGGCGTGCGCGCGCGCCCGGCCGGAATGCCGGGCAGGCCGGCCAGCGAGACGGCGCCCACGACGCCGGCCAGGGCCAGGACGTCGCCGGTGAAGCCCCAGCGGGCGGTCACGAAGGAATTCAGGCCCAGCAGGGCGACGATGCCCAGCGCCACCTCGGCCGTCAGCTTGACGCCGAACGCCGGGTCCGGCCGGTGATGCTCCGAGACCACGGCGATGCAGACCGTGTAGAGCACGCCGAGCGCGGCGCCCGAAAGGACCAGCGTGGCCAGCAGCGCGGGATAGGAGTGGACCGCCGCGGAGGCGGCCAGCCCCGCCACCGACGCCGCCGTGGCGGCGGCCACGATGGCCCGCCAGTTGAACCGGTTGATCCAGAGGTTGGAGGTGGTCGCCACCAGAGCGAAGCCGCCGAGGTAGCTGGAGCCCACCACCCCGATCTGGCCTTCGCTGAAGTTGAAGCGGGCCGCGGCGGCGGCGAGTAGCACCGGCATGACGTTGAACAGCAGGGCGGCTGCGGCCGAGACCGTGCTTGCCGACAGCAGCACCGGCAGCGGCTGGCGATAGACCTGCGGCCGAACGCGCGCCGGACGCGCGTCCTCGCTCGGGGCGGCCCGCGCCGGCTGCGCCGGCGTGGGTGGGATGCGGACCGGCAGGCTCGCGTAGCCCTTGATGAATGGGCTCGCCACGCGGACGGGCTCCCCCGCCACCTCGATGCTCGGATAGCGCTTGAGGATCTCTTCCCAGAGCACCCGCAGCTGCATCTCGGCCAGCCGATTGCCGACGCAGCGGTGGATGCCGAAGCCGAAGGCGCAATGCTGGCGCGGCCGCGCGCGGTCGATGATGAAGTCGTCGGGGCGCTCGATGGCCGTCTCGTCGCGGTTGCCCGAGACGTACCACATGACGACGGTGTCGCCCTTGGCGATCCGCTTGCCGCCGAGCTCGACGTCCTTCAGCGCGGTGCGCCGCATGTGGGCGAGCGGCGTCTGCCAGCGCACCGCTTCCGACACCATCGAGGGGATGAGCTCGGGATGCTGGCGCAGCTTTTCGTACTGGTCCGGGTGCTGGTTGAGCGCCAGCAGGCTGCCGGTGATCGAGTTGCGGGTGGTGTCGTTGCCGCCGACGATCAGCAGGATGACGTTGCCCAGGTACTCCATGGGCGTCATGTTCGCCGTCGCCTCGGCGTGGGCCAGCATCGAGACGA
>JAGWSE010000202.1 GCA_028869395.1 Alphaproteobacteria bacterium
GTGATCGCCGCGGTGATCGCGGGCGCTCTGCCGCTGTCGGACATCGCCTCGCTCGCCAACGCCGGCACGCTGGCCGCCTTCGTCGCCACGGCCTGCGCCGTCATGGTCCTGCGGCGCCGCAGCCCCGAGCTCGCCCGGCCGTTCGTGACGCCGTTCGTCTGGGTGATCGCCCCGGCGGCGGTGCTCGGGTGCCTCTATCTGTTCACCAGCTTGCAGGCGAGGACGATCGAGTTTTTCCTGGCCTGGAACGCCATCGGCATCGTCGTCTACCTCGTCTACGCGAGGCGGAAGAGCCTGCTGGCGAGCGCCTGACGCGGCGTCGGGCAGAGGCCGTCTACTCCGCCGGCCCTTCGGCGGGGAAGCGGCCCTCGGCCAGGCCCTGGAGGTACTGGCCGTACTCGCTCTTGGCCTGGCCGGCGGCCAGCGCGCGGAGCTGGGCCGCGTCGATCCAGCCCTGCCGGAAGGCGATCTCCTCGACGCAGCCGATGCGCAGGCCCTGCCGCTGCTCCACCGTGCGGATGAACTCGCCGGCCTGGATCAGGCTGTCGTGGGTGCCGGTGTCCAGCCAGGCGAAGCCGCGGCCCAGCAGCTCCACCGAAAGCTCCCCCGCCTCCAGGTAGACCTGGTTCAGCGCCGTGATCTCCAGCTCGCCGCGCGCCGAAGGCTTCAGCGCGCGCGCGAACTGGCTCGCCCGGCCGTCGTAGAAATAGAGCCCGGTGACCGCGTAGTTGGACTTGGGCGCCTTGGGCTTCTCCTCGATACCCAGCGCCTTGCCGCCGGGCCCCAGCTCGACCACGCCATAGCGCTCGGGGTCCTGCACCAGATAGCCGAAGACGGTCGCTCCCCGCCCGCGGGCGCCGGCCGCCTTCAGCGTCTGGCTGAAGTTCTGGCCGAAGAAGATATTGTCGCCCAGCACCATGACGCTGGGCTCGCCGGCCACGAACGTCTCGCCCAGGATGTAGGCCTGCGCCAGCCCGTCCGGCTTCGGCTGCGCCACGTACTCGAAGCGCACCCCGAGCTGGGACCCGTCGCCCAAAAGCCGCTTGAACGCCGTCTGGTCCTCCGGCGTGGTGATGATCAGGATCTCGCGGCAGCCGGCCAGCAGCAGCACCGACAGCGGATAGTAGATCATCGGCTTGTCGTAGACCGGCAGCAGCTGCTTGGAGACCGCCAGCGTCAGCGGATGCAGCCGGGTCCCCGCGCCCCCCGCCAGGATGATACCGCGCCTCATGCGGAGATGCGCTCCTTCGCCTTCAGGTCGGCCACGATCTCGCCGAGCGCCTCGCGCCAGGGTCTTGGGTGATGGCCGAAGACGCGCTCCAGCTTGGCGGTGTCGAGCGTCGAGCGGACCGGGCGCCGCGCAGGCGTCGGGTAGTCGGCGGTGGTGATCGGCTCGACCTTCGGCGCATCCACCCCATAGGCTTCCTCGACGATGGCTTCGGCGAAGCGCCGCCACGTGGTCTCGCCGGCGTTGGCGAAGTGGAAAAGGCCGAAGCGCGGATCGCCCGCGGGCGCGGCGGCCAAGCCCTCGGCGCGGGACAGCACAAAGCGCGCGAGGTCGGCGGCGGAGGTAGGCCGCCCGAACTGGTCGTCGACCACGCGCAGCGGTTTGCCGTCGGCGGCCAGCCGCAGCATGGTCTTCACGAAGTTCCGTCCGTGCGCGGAGACCACCCACGAGGTGCGCAGCACCAGCGCGCGCGCGGTGGAGGCCATCAATGTCCGTTCGCCCTGCAGCTTGAAGCGGCCGTAGGCGCTCGCGGGCTCGGTCGGATCGTCCTCGGTGTAGGCGGAGGCCTTCTCGCCGTCGAAGACGTAGTCGGTGGAGAAGTGGACGATGGCCGGGCCGTTCGGGCCCGCCGCCCCGGCTATGGCCGCGGGCGTCCCGGCGTTGACCTCCCAGCAGAGTTCGGGCTCGCTTTCCGCCTCGTCGACGGCCGTGTAGGCGGCGGCTATGACCACCAGGTCGGGCTTGGCCTCGACGACCAGCCGCGCCGCCTTCTCCGGGTCGGCGAAGTCGCACTCGGCGCGGGAGAGGGCGGTGATCTCCAGCTCCGGATGCGCCGCCGTCTGGCGGACGAGCTCGGCCCCGACCTGGCCCGTCGTCCCGAACTGCAGGACGCGGACGCTCACGCCTTCACCAGCCCGAGCCGCTCGGAGTGGAAGCCGCGGTCGCGGATGCGCTGCACCCAGTCGCGGTTGTCGACGTACCAGCGGACGGTCTCGTCGAGCCCCTGCTCAAGGCTGGTCCTAGCCTCCCAGCCGAGCTCGGCCTTCAGCTTGGAGGCGTCGATGGCGTAGCGGAAGTCGTGCCCCGGCCGGTCGGCGACGAAGGCGATCTTGTCGGCGTGCGGCGTGTTGGCCGGCGCGTACTTGTCGAGCGCCGCGCAGAGCAGCTGCACGATCTCCAGGTTGCGCCGGTTGGGCACACCGCCGATGCAGTAGGTCTCGCCCAGCCGGCCCCGCTGCAGCACCGTCAGCAACGCCTCGGCGTGGTCGTCCACGTGCAGCCAGTCGCGCACCTGCCGCCCGTCGCCGTAGACCGGGATCGACTTGCCCTCCAGCGCCCGGGTTATCACCGTCGGGATCAGCTTCTCGGGAAACTGGCAGGGACCGTAGTTGTTGGCGCAGTTGGTGATCACCACCGGCAGCCCGAACGTGCGGCTCCAGGCGCGCACCAGGTGGTCGGCGGCGGCCTTCGAAGCCGCATAGGGCGAGTTCGGATCATAGGGCGTCGTCTCGCAGAAGGCGCCGTCCTCGCCCAGCGCCCCGAACACCTCGTCGGTGGAGACGTGGTGGAAGCGGAAGGCGGCCTTGCCCGCCGCGTCCAGCCCGCCCCAGTAGGCGCGGGCCGCCTCCAGCAGCACCGCCGTCCCCGTCACGTTGGCGCGCACGAAGTCCAGCGGCCCCTCGATCGCCCGGTCGTTGTGGCTCTCGGCCGCCAGGTGCATCACCGCGTCCGGCCGGTGGCGGGCGAAGATCGCGCGCACCCGCGGCTCGTCGGCCACGTCGGCGTGCTCGAAGGCGTAGGCGGGGCTGGCCGAGACGCTCGCCACGTTCTCCAGGCTGGCCGAATAGGTGAGCGCGTCCAGGTTCACCACCTGGTGGCCGTCCGCCACCGCCTTGCGCACCACAGCCGATCCGATGAAGCCGGCGCCGCCCGTGATCAGGATCTTCATGAGGTCTTTCGTTCACGCGTGGCGCTGGCGCCCACAACCCCTGGGCCTGCGTCTTACAACGAAACGTCGTCAGCTCAACCGGGCGGAGCGTCGCGACCCGCGCGCCCGCTTGAAGCCCCCGCTCCGGCTACCTACCATCGGTTTGACGTTTCATTGACGTGATTTGAATTATCCGCGCGTGCATTAGGCGCGGGACGCCGCCTGCGCGTTCTCCTGCGGGCCGAGAGGGGTAGCGCGCGTGGAGCCCATATCCGAAAGCCCTCCCAGCGGCGGTTCGCGCGCAAAGCCTTCCGGCGACCCCGGAATGGGGCCGCCCGGCCGCTATGCGCGCCGCGCGGGCCCGGACCTGACGAGCGGCCCGATCGGCAAGACGCTGATCATGTTTTCGCTGCCGGTGCTGGGCTCCAACATCCTGCAATCGCTGAACGGCTCGGCGAACATGTTCTGGGTGAGCCACGTCCTGGGTGAGGCCGGCGTCACCGCCACCAACAACGCCAACCAGATCTTCTTCATGATGCTGGGCGCGGCGTTCGGCGTGACCATGGCGGCCAATATCCTCATCGGCCAGGCGATCGGCGCAGACGACGAGCCGCTGGCCAAGAAGGTGGTCGGCACCTCGACGACGTTCTTCGCCGCCGTCTCGATCCTGATCGGCGTGCTGGGCGGGACGCTGACGCCGCACATCCTGGACGCCATGAAGACCCCGCCCGACGCGCGCGCCGACGCGATCGCGTACCTGCGGGTGATCTTCGCGGCGATCCCGTTCTTCTTCTTCTTCAACTTCATGATGATGGCCCAGCGGGGCACGGGAGATTCCCGCACGCCCTTCTACTTCGCGCTCCTGCAGGTGGGGATGGACATCGTCATGAACCCGCTGCTCCTGATGGGCATCGGCCCGTTCCCGAAGCTCGGCATCGCGGGCTCGGCGACGTCGACCCTGATCGCCCAGACGGTCACCCTCGGCGCCATGCTGGTCTTCCTCTACCGCAAGCGCTCGATCCTGGTGCTCAGGCCCTCCGAGTGGCGGCTGCTTATCCCCGACCTGAAGATCATCTGGACCCTCATCGCCAAGGGCACGCCGATGGGCATCCAGATGATGGTCATCAGCTTGGCCGCAGTGACCATGCTGTCGTTCGTCAACCGCTACGGCGTCCACACCGCCGCCGCCTACGGCGCGGCCGCGCAGTTCTGGACCTATGTGCAGATGCCGGCCATGGCGCTGGGCGCCGGCTGCTCCTCCATGGCGGCCCAGAACGTCGGCGCGCGGCGCATGGACCGGGTCGAGCACGTGGCGCGCGTCGGCAGCCTCTACGCGATCCTGTTCACCGGCGTTCCGATCCTCATCCTGGAGTTCCTCGATCCCTACGCCCTGCAGCTGTTCCTGCCCGCGACCAGCCCGGCGCTGCCGATCGCGGTGCACATCAACACCATCGTGCTCTGGGGCTTCATCCCGTTCGGGGTGGCCTTCATCTTCTCGGGCATCGTGCGGGCGACCGGGGCGGTCTGGCCGCCCCTGCTCGCCATGATCATCGCCCTGTGGGTGGTGCGGATCCCGGTGGCGATCACGCTGGAGCCGCATCTGCACGCCGACGCCATCTGGCTGGCCTTCCCGATCGGCAGCATCACGACCCTGCTCCTGGCGGGCGGCTACTACTTCTACAAGGGTCCGTTCGGCTGGCGGACGGCCCGTATGCTGGACTTCACGCCCAGCTCGGACGCGCCCGACACCGGCCTCGGCCAGCCCATGATGGAGGAGAGCGAGGCGATCGTGGCCGCGGAATCCGCCCAGGCCGGCTAGGCGTTCGACTCCATGAGCGCCCCGTAGACCAGGGTGCGCAGCTCGCGCCGAATGGGATAGCTGGACGAGGGCAGGAGCTGGGTCATGAACACCGCCGTGACATCCTCCACCGGATCCACCCAAAAGGCGGTCGAGGCCGCGCCGCCCCAGTAGAACTCGCCCTTCGAACAGGGGATGAGCGTCTTCGGCGGATCGAACACCACGGCGAAGCCGAGCCCGAAGCCCACGCCCGCATTTGTGCTCTCCGAGAACAGCGAGCGGGAGAGCTCGGTGAGGTCCTTGCCGCCGGGCAGGTGGTTGGAGGCCATCAGCCGGACGGTCTTGGGGGCGAGGATTCGCGCGCCCTCCAGTTCGCCGCCGTTCAGCAGCATATTGGTGAAGCGCAGGTAATCGGCCGCCGTGGACACCAGGCCGCCGCCGCCGGATTCGAACTTGGGCGGGGCGAGATAGGCGCTCTTGGTGGGGTCGTCCTGCAGCTTCATCTTGCCGCCGGGGGCGAACTCGTAACAGGCGGCGAAGCGACTCTTCTGGTCCTCGCGCACGTGGAAACCGGTGTCGACCATCTTCAGGGGCTCGAAGATGCGGTCCTTCAGAACCTCGGAGAACGGCTTGCCGGCGACCTTCTGGACCAGATAGCCCACCACGTCGGTGGAGACCGAGTAGTTCCAGGCCTCGCCCGGCGAGAACTCCAGCGGCAGCTTCGCCAGCATCTGGATGAAGCCCTCGAGATCGTGCTGCACGTGCATGCCCTCGACCTGGAGCTTGCGGTAGGCGGCGTCGACGTTGGTGCGGTTCTGGAAGCCGTAAGTCAGCCCCGAGGTGTGGCGCAGCACGTCCACCACCTGCATCGGCCGCGCCGGCGGGGTTGTGAGGTAAGGGCCGACGCCCGCCGAGAAGACGCCCAGGTCCTTGAATTCAGGGATGTACTTGGAGATCGGATCGTCGAGCGCGATCAGGCCTTCCTCGACCAGCGTCATCAGCGCTACGCAGGTGATCGGCTTGGTCATCGAATAGATGCGGAAGACCGTATCCTCCGCCAGCGGGAGGCCCCGTTCCGGATCCTGCTGGCCGAGCACGGTCTGGTGGACGACCTGACCCTGGCGGGCGAGGACGAACTGGGCGCAGGGGAATTTGCCGGCGTCTACGTACCGCTTGAGGTGGCCGTCGATTCGCGCCAGGCGCTCGGTGGAAAATCCAAGGCTCTTGGCGCGGGTCAGCTGGTCCATGGCGACGCTCCTCAACAACGGCGCCCATTAGCACCCCGGGGTCCCCCAGGGTCAACGGACCGGGCGGGTAGGTTTCAGTTGCGATCGGCGAAGGGCGCCTCGAGGCTGGCCTGCGGCTCGGTGAACCAGGCCGCGCCTGTCTCGGTCACGTGGAAGTGGTCTTCCAGCCTGACGCCGAACCGGTCCGGCACGACGATCATCGGTTCGTCGGAGAAGCACATGCCGGGCTGCAGCGGCGTGCGGTCGCCGCGGACGAGATAGGGCGCCTCATGGATGGAAAGCCCGATGCCGTGGCCGGTTCGGTGCGGAAGGCCGGGCAGCTCATAGTCCGGCCCGAAGCCCTCCGCCTCGAGCACAGTGCGCGCGGCCGCATCGACGGCTTCGCAGGGCACGCCTGGTCTCACCGCCGCGAAGGCGGCCGCCTGGGCGCGCTTCTCCACCTCCCATACGCGGCGTAGCTCGGGCGAGGGGTCGCCGAAGACATAGGTCCGGGTGATGTCGGAGTTGTAGCCCTGCACGCGGCAGCCGGTGTCGATCAGAACGACGTCGCCCTCGGCCAGCCGCTGCTGGCCGGGGAGGCCGTGCGGAAAGGCGGAGGCGCGACCGAACTGCACCGCGCAGAACGACGAGCCGTCGTCGGCGCCCAGCGCCCGGTGCGCCTGATCGATGAATCGGCGGACCTCGGTGGTGGTGATCCCTTCGCGCAGGATGCGCGCGGCGCGGCGATGCGCCTCCAGGGTCATGGCCTTGGCCTGGCTCATCAGGGCGAGCTCGGCCGGCGACTTGATCATGCGGCAGCCGTCGACCACTTCGGCGGCGTTGGTCGTGGCGAGCTCTGGTGCGGCTTCGCGCAGGCCGTCGAAAGCGGCGAAGGGCAGGGCGGGGTCGATGGCCAGCGCCCGTACGTTCATTGAGGCCAGCACCGCGGCGCAGAGCTCGTAGGGGTTTTCGTGCTCCTCCCAGAGCGCGATCTCGGCCTCGACCCCGATCGAGGCCGCGAGCGAGCCGAGCTCGAAGCGGGGGCAGATCATCACGGGCTCGCCGCTGCGCGGAAGGACCATGCCGACCAGCCGCTCGCTCGCATTCCAGGCGACGCCCGTGAAATAGCGCAGCGAGGCGCCGGCGCAGACGATCAGGGCCTCGGCGCCCAGGCCGCTCATCAGCCCCTGCGCCTTCGCGAGCCGAGCCTCGCGCTCCGTCCGCGATATCGGCGGCGCGGGACTTGGCCAGGGCTTGAGCGCCGAGAGCTCCGTCTCCGCCGTCGATCCGCCGATCCCGCGCATGGGCCGTCTCCTCTCACCGCCGAGAGGAAGCTATAGAACGCCCATGCCCGGAAGCCAGGACTTCGCCGCCGACCCGCGCAACGCGGACCTGCTGATCTACGTGAACGGCGCGCTGGTCCCGCGCGATGCGGCGAAGGTCTCGGTGTTCGACGCCGGCTTCGTGCTGGGCGACGGCGTCTGGGAGGGGATCCGGCTGCACAAGGGCGGCCTGCTGTTCCTGAACGCGCACCTCGACCGGCTCTGGTGGGGGCTGGACACCATCGCTCTGGACATCGGCCTGAGCCGGCAAGACCTCACGGCGGAAATCCGGCGCCTGCTCGCCGCCAACCGTATGGAGCACGGCGCGCACCTGCGGCTGATGGTGACCCGCGGCGAGAAGGCGGCGGTGAATCAGGACCCGCGAAACTGGCTGGGCCGGCCGACCATCGTCATCACCGCGGAGTACAAGGAGCCGTCGCCGCAGATCGCCACGCGCGGTCTTTCGCTCGTGACCTCGAAGGTCCGTTGCACGCCGCGGGAGATGTTCGACATGCGGTTGAACTCGCACAGCCGCCTGATGCTGATCACCGCCCTGATCGACGTGGTCGACAAGGGCGCGGACGAGGCCCTGATGCTCGATCCGGACGGCCACGTCTCGAGCTGCAACGCCACCAATCTCTTCTGGGTCCGGAAGGGCGAGGTGCGCACCTCAAGGGGCGCCTACTGCTTCAACGGCGTGACCCGGGCCAACGTGATCGACCTCTGCCGCGACCACGGGATCCCGATCCGCCCGGGCGATTTCCCGATCGAGGACGTGCGCGCCGCGGACGAGGCGTTCGTCACCGGCACCTTCGGCGGGCTGACCCCGGTGCGCGAAGTGGACGGTCGCCTGCTGCCGGAGGCTCTGCCCGGGCCGACGACCCGCCGCCTCAAGGCGCTCTACGAGGCGTTGAAGGACGCCGACGCCGCCAGGGCGGCCCGATCGTGACCGCGCGCATCGCCATGTGGTCCGGGCCGCGGAACATCTCCACGGCACTGCTGCGCTCCTGGGGCAACCGGCCCGACACCTTCGTCTGCGACGAGCCGCTCTACGCCCACTACCTCCTCAAGACCGGCGTCCCCCACCCCGGCGCCGACGAGGTCATCCGCAGCCAGGTGAACGACTGGCGCAAGGTCGTCGCCTGGCTGACCGAGTACGTCCCGGACGGCAAGACGGTCTTCTACCAGAAGCACATGACGCAC
>JAGWSE010000203.1 GCA_028869395.1 Alphaproteobacteria bacterium
CGCTGCCGGGGCCGCCGGAGCGCCCGTCGTCGGGGCCCCTGCGGCGCCTTGCGCCACCGCCGCGGCCGCGCCCTGCGGCTGGGTGGTCGTCGGCTGGTCCGTGGTCGGCTGGCCGGTGGCGGCCTGGGCCTGGGCTTGGGTCTTGGCGGTCTGGGGCGTCTGGGCCCAGGCGGCGCTGCCGGCGGCGGCCATGAGGACGGCGGCGGCGGCGGTGGTCAGCAGGCGATGCGGATTCATTCGGCTCCTCAAAGGAAAGTCGGCGTGCCCCAACGCCCGTGCCCAGCTAACGGGGGTACGGCCGATGTACGCGCGGTGAACGCCGCAGTTTCCAACTTCACCGGTTCGTGAATCAACCCCTCCCGATCGGGGCCGGCGCCCATAATTGCGGCGCCGGGCGCCCGCGCCGCCCAATGCTTGGGCGCAATCCTGCTTCTTTCGTCGTCGGCGGTCGGGCGGCGGGGTCGCGCCGCATCGCGCCGCTAGCGTCCTGAACGTCGTCGCGAGGGGGACCCGGTCGGCGGCTCAGGACTGGACATCGAGCAGTCGGCCCTTCGCACGGGGGGCCCGCGGGAGCGAACGGATGAAACTGATCAAGGCGATCGTGAAGCCTTTCAAGCTGGACGACGTGCGCGAAGCGCTCGTCGGCGCCGGCGTGGAGGGGCTGACGGTCTCGGAAGTGAAGGGGTACGGCCGCCAGAGGGGCCAGACCGAGATCTACCGAGGAGCGGAGTACCAGGTGAACTTCCTGCCCAAGGTTCAACTCGAGGCGGTGGTCGAGGACTCCGCCGTGGGCAAGGCGGTGGAGGCGATCAAGGCCGCCGCCGCAACAGGCAAGATCGGCGACGGCAAGATCTTCGTCCTTAACGTCGAGGAAGCCGTCCGAATCCGCACCGGCGAAACCGGCCAGGCGGCGCTGTGACCGGACTGGGACAAGGGGAAATTCCAATGACCTTCTCGAAGCTGAAGCGGCTCGGCGTGCTTGCAGGCGCCGCCGCGCTCATCGCCGGTCCGGCGCTCGCCCAGACGGCGGCGCCCGCCGCGCCCAAGATCGACACCGGCGACACCGCCTGGATGCTCACCTCCTCCGTGCTGGTCCTGATGATGACCATCCCGGGGCTGGCGCTGTTCTACGCGGGCATGGTGCGCAAGAAGAACATCCTGGCCACCCTCGCCCAGAGCTTCTCGGCCACGGCCCTGATCACCGTGCTCTGGATGGTGATCGGCTATTCGATCGCCTTCACCGACGGCGGCGCGGGCAACGCCTGGATCGGGGGGGTGAAGTACCTGCTGCTCGGGCCGATGGGGCTCAACGCGACCAGCTCGCTCGCGCCCACAATCCCCGAGAGCGTCTACATGTTCTTCCAGATGACGTTCGCCATCATCACCCCGGCGCTGATCGCCGGCGCGCTGGCCGACCGCATGAAGTTCTCGGCCTTCCTGGCCTTCATGGGCGCGTGGTTGCTGCTGGTCTATTGCCCGATCGCCCACTGGGTGTGGGGCGGCGGCTGGCTCGGCAAGGCGGGCGCGCTGGACTTCGCGGGCGGCACGGTCGTGCACCTCAACGCCGGCACCGCCGGCCTCGTGGCGGCGCTCATGCTCGGCAAGCGCAAGGGCTTCGGCACGGAGAACATGGCGCCGCACAACCTCGCCTACTCGGTGATCGGCGCGAGCCTGCTCTGGGTCGGCTGGTTCGGCTTCAACGCCGGCTCGGCGGTGACGTCGAACGTGCAGGCCGGCATGGCCGCCGTGGCCACCCAGATCGCCACCGCCGGAGCCTCGCTCGCCTGGATGGTCGCCGAATGGGTCGTCCACAAGAAGCCCTCGGTGCTGGGCATGATCTCGGGCGCCGTGGCGGGTCTCGTGGCGATCACGCCGGCCTCCGGGTTCGTGAACCCGGGTGACGCGCTCCTGATCGGCATCGCAGCCGGCTTCGTCTGCTACTTCTCGGCCGTCCACATGAAGAAGATGATCGGCTACGACGACGCGCTGGACGCGTGGGGCGTGCACGGTGTCGGCGGCGCGCTGGGCGCCATCCTCACCGGCGTCTTCGCCTCGAACGCCATCAACGCCGCCTCGAAGGGTTGGCTGCACGACGGCAACGTGGGCCAGATGATGCTGCAGTTCGAGGACGTCGCCGCGACCTTCGTCTACTGCGCCGTGGTCACCTTCATCATCCTTACCGTGATCAAGTACACGATCGGTCTTCGGGTCTCCGAGGAAGTGGAGGTCGAAGGTCTCGACCTCAACCTGCACGGCGAAGTCGTCCAGGCCTGATTTCACCCCGTCTGGAGAGTTGCGGACGGGGGCCTTCCGGGGCCCCCGTTTCGCCTTCACCTAGATCGAACGGGCAGGCTCCAGCCGTTCCTGGCCGGCGAACAGCCGGTCGATCCGCTGGCGGATGGTCCGCTCGTACTCCTCCCGTCCCACGGTGGGGCCGCCGAGGGTGATCTCCTTGATGATCGCCTCCTTGATGCGGCCGACCGCCGCCTCCTCCAGCACGCCGGCCCTGGCCAGCTCCCCCACGAGCTTCAGCAGGCCCACGGCCGTGACAGTCGCCCGCAGCCCGACCATCCGCAGGCTGTCGTGCAGCTGCTTTTCTTCTCTTTCTTCCATGGCTTCCTCCCAGAGCCTTTGCGCGATACTGCGGCCAAGTCGCGAGGTTTGGAAAGCGCCCACATCGGCTGCTTGATGCGCATCAAGGCCCGCTCCCGACCGCGGGCCGATCCTTCGCCGCGTCAGAGAAGCAACCCGCCAGGGCTCGGCCATGTCGGTACTATCGCCCGCGGCGGCTGTCTCGCCCGCCTTCGACATCCGCGCCCTCACCAAGGTCTATCAGACCGATGGCGGCGCGGTGCATGCGCTGCGCGGCGTCGACCTGCAGATCCTCGAGGGCGAGACCCTGGTGCTCCTCGGCCCTTCCGGGTCCGGCAAGTCCACCTTGCTCAACATTCTGGGCGGCCTCGATCGGGGAACTTCCGGCTCGGCGCGGTTCCACGAATTCGAACTCACCGCCGCCAGCGACCGCCAGCTCACTGAATACCGCCGCGCCTCCGTGGGCTTCATCTTCCAGTTCTTCAACCTCGTCCCCAGCCTCACCGCGCGGGAGAATGTGGCCCTGATCACCGAGGTGGCGCACGATCCGATGTCGCCGGAGGAGGCCCTGGCGCAGGTGGGGCTCGCCGCGCGCATGGACCACTTCCCTGCCCAGCTCTCGGGCGGAGAGCAGCAGCGCGTCGCCGTCGCCCGCGCCATAGCCAAGCGCCCGGAGTTGCTGTTCTGCGACGAGCCGACCGGATCGCTCGACAGCGAGAGCGGCGTCCAGGTGCTCCAGGCCATCACCGAGGTGACCCGCGCCGCGGGCGCCACGACCATGATCGTCTCCCACAACAGCTCCATCGGCGAGATCGCCGACCGTGTCGTCCGCTTCCGCGACGGCCGGATCGCGGGCGTCGCGCGCAATCCTCGAAAGCGCGCGCCCTCGGAGCTCAGCTGGTGAGACCCTCGCCGCTCGATCGCAAGGTGCTCCGCGACCTGTGGCGGATGAAGTGGCAGGCGCTGGCCATCGCGCTGCTGATCGCCTGCGGAGTGTCGGTGGCGACCATGTCGTTCTCGGCCCAGCGGGCGCTTGCGGGAGCCCAGGCCCGCTTCTACGCCGAGACCCGCTTCGCCGACGCCTTCGCCGCCCTCACCCGGGCGCCGCTTTCCATCGCCCGCGAGCTCGCCGCGATCGACGGCGTCACGGCCGTCGACGTGCGCATTTCGGAGAGTGGCCTAATGGATGTGCCTGGCCTGGTCCGGCCCGCCACGGTGCGCCTGATCTCGCTGCCGGACGACCCGTCCCGCGCGCTGGACCGCGTGCGGCTCGCCGCCGGCCGGATGCCGGATCCGGGACGCACCGACGAAGTCGTGGGGTTGCAGAGCTTCCTTGACGCCGCCCAAGTTCGGCTGGGCGAAAAGCTGACGGCCGTGATTCGCGGCCGAGCCGCGACCTTCATCGTCGTGGGCGCGGCGCTCTCGCCCGAGTTCGTTTACGTGCCCGCTCCGGAATCGCTGATGCCCGACGACGCGCACCAGGCGGTGCTTTGGGCGCCGCGGCCGGCCGTGGAGCGCGCGGCGGGGATGACTGGCGCCTTCGACACCGCTGCCGTGCGAATTGCGCCCGGCGCCTCACCGAAGGCGGTGCTGCAGGCCCTGGACCGCATCCTCGCCCCCTACGGGGGACGGGCCGCGTACCTGCGGTCGGACCAGCCTTCGCACCGCTTTCTCGACGCCGAGCTCAAGGAGCTTTCCACCTCGGCTTCCATCCTGCCGCCCGTCTTCCTGCTCGTGGCGGCCGCGCTGGTCCACATGGTCGTGAGCCGGCTGGTCGAGACCGAGCGCGAGCAGATCGGCCTTCTCAAGGCCTTCGGCTACTCGGACGCCGCGGCGGCGAGCCCCTACCTGCGTTTCGCCCTCGTGGTCGGCCTCACCGGCGCGGTCGGCGGCGGGCTGGCTGGCGCGAGCCTCGGGGCCGCGATCGTCGATCTCTATCGCCAGTACTTTCGTTTCCCTATGCTCGAGGTTCGCTTCCACTGGAGCGCGTTCGCCGCCGCGTCCGCCATAGCCGTCGCCGCCGCCGTCGCAGGCTCGCTGCTGGCCGTTCGCAGGGCCGTCGCGCTCTCCCCGGCCGTTGCTATGCAGCCGCCCCGCCCCGCGGCCTACTGCGAAGGGCTGCTCGACCGGATGGTGCGCGGCGGCGGCGTCGACCAGGCCACCCGAATGATCGTGCGCCAGCTCGAGCGCTATCCCATCCGCGCCCTGCTCGCCGCCGCAGGCCTCGCCGCCAGCCTCGCCCTGCTGATCGGGACACAATTCCTGTTCGACAGCATCGAGGCGATCATCGACCAGTCCTATTATCGCAGCCAGCGCTGGACCGAGGCGGTCGCACTGCAGGATCCCCGCGACATCGCCGCCGTCACCGATCTCGCCCGCCTGCCCGGCGTGATCGCAGCCGAGCCCACCCGCATCGTCAGCGCCCGCTTCGTGAACGGGGCGCACGAGGAGCGGACACGGATCGTGGGGCTCGCCCCGGCGGCCGTCCTCGACCGCCCGCTCGACGCCAGCGACCGACCGATCCCGTTCGAGGGCGACGGCATCGTCCTAAGCGAGGCGCTCGCCGGGCGGCTCGGCGTCCGTGCGGGCGACTCCGTCTTTGTGGAGATCAGCGATGGGCGCGGCCCTGACGCCCTCGCCCACGTCACTGCGCTTGCCCGGGACTATTCCGGCTTCTCCGCCTACATGGAGCGGCGCGCGCTGAACCGCTTGATGGGCGAAGGCGACCTCGTCAACGGAGCCCAGCTGCTCGTGCGGCCAGATCGCCGCGCGGCCTTCTACCGAGCCGTGGAACGCACGCCCCAGATCGCAGGCGCCTCGTCGCGCGACGAGACGGTGGCCGCCTGGCGGCAGGCAATGACGGAGGCCTTCCGCGTAACCATCACCTTCTACGTGGGCTTCGCCGGCGCCATCGCGTTCGGAGTGGCCTACAACGTCACCCGCATCTCGCTCTCGGAACGTTCGCGAGACCTCGCCACCTTGCATGTGCTGGGCTTCGGGCACTGGGCCTGCGCCTACATCCTGGCCGGTGAGCTCGTTCTGCTGGCGATCGCCGCCGCTCCCCTGGGCGTGGTGGGCGGCCAGCTGCTCGCGCAGGGTCTGGTCGCAGCCTACTCCCGCGACGAGCTGAGGCTTCCGGCCGAGATCAGCCTGAGAAGCTATGGCGTCGCGCTGGGGGCCTATCTCGCCGCCGTCGGATTAGGCGGCGTGCTGGTCGTCCGACGCGTGTGGGGTCTCGACCTCGTCGCTGTCCTGAAGACCCGGGAGTAGGCCTTGGCGAACGCGAGCCAGCGCAGGATCAGTTGGGCCCGCTGGGCCGTCGTGGGCGCCGCGGCCGCAGTCGCTGTCGGCGCGCTGGTGCTCCTGCTCGTCCCGCGCCCGGTCCCCGTGGACGTCGGCCAGACCCGCGTCGGGCCCATCGCCGAGACCGTCGCCGACGAAGGCTATGCGAGAGTCCGCGACGCCTATGTGATCTCCGCGCCCGTATCCGGCCGCCTCGAACGCGTCGACCTGGAGGTCGGCGATAGGGTCGAGGCCGGCGTCACGCCGGTCGCGCGGATCCGGCCCGCGAGCGCTGACCTACTCGATCCCCGCACTCGCGCCCGCGCCGAGGCCATCGTCATGGCCGCTCGCGCCGCGGTCGCCGCCGCCCAGGCCCAGCGGGAGCAGGCCGCCGCCGAGGCGCGCGAAGCCGCGC
>JAGWSE010000006.1 GCA_028869395.1 Alphaproteobacteria bacterium
CCCAGCAGCGGCGCCTTCTTGGTCTCGATCAGGTCGGCCAGCTTCTCCACCAGGTCGGCCTTCTTCACCTGGTAGGGCACCTGGGTGACGACGATCTGGTACGTGCCGCGCCCGGTCTCCTCCTTCTGCCACAGGGCGCGCAGGCGAACCCCGCCGCGGCCGGTGTCGTAGGTCTCGAGCAGGCTCGCCTCCGGCTCGACGATGACGCCGCCGGTCGGGAAGTCCGGGCCCTTCACGTGCGCCATCAGCTCGGCGGTCGTGGCCTGCGGGTTCTCCAGCAGCAGCAGGCAGGCGTCGATCAGCTCGCCGGCGTTGTGCGGCGGGATCGAGGTCGCCATGCCCTCGGCGATGCCGGTGGTGCCGTTGGCGAGCAGGTTGGGAAAGCCGGAGGGCAGCACCACCGGCTCCTCATCGGAGCCGTCGTAGGTGGGCTTGAAGTCGACCGCGTCCTCGTCGATCCCGTCGAGCAGCAGCTCGGCGGCGGCGGTCAGCTTGCATTCGGTGTAGCGCATCGCCGCGGCGTTATCGCCGTCGATGTTGCCGAAGTTGCCCTGGCCGTCGACCAGCGGGATGCGCTGGGCGAAGTCCTGGGCCATGCGCACCAGGGTGTCGTAGATCGCCTGGTCGCCGTGCGGGTGATAGCCGCCCATCACCTCGCCCACCACCTTGGCGCACTTCCTGGCCGCGCCCTGCGGGTTCAGCCGCATCTCGCGCATGGCGTAGAGCACGCGCCGCTGCACGGGCTTCAGCCCGTCGCGCACGTCGGGCAGCGCCCGGTCGGTGATGACGCTGAGCGCATAGGCCAGGTAGCGCCGGGAGAGCGCCTCGGCCAGCGGCTCTTCGATGATCCGGTCAGGCTCGGCGCCTTCGGGGGGAGGAGTGTCGAGGGGCATGGAATCAGTGGTGTGAGGGTGCCCCCCTAATTAGCGCGTGATGTCCGGCTCGTCCCCGTGACGCATCGCACTTTCCACCGCTCATCCCCGCGAAGGCGGGGATCCAGGCTGAGGTCACAGCCGTCCGGCCTCGCGCAGCCGGTCCACCAGCCAGAGCCTGGCCGGCGGCAGCGGCCGGTTCATCGGGTTGAAGATGAAGGCCTCCAGGAAGTGCGCCGTCAGCTCCAGCCCGGCCGCCACGTCGCCGGCCTCCAGCGGCGCCTGCGAGGCCAGCAGGAACCCCGGCAGCGCCAGCAGCCGCTCCTTGTAGGGCTCGCCGGCCGCGCGGCTGACCGCCCGCCCGGTCCGCGGGCTGACGTAGACCAGGTCGTCCGTGGCCCCGGTCGCGGCGCACCTGGAGAGGTCCAGCCCGAAGCCCAGCTCCTGCAGCAGGCCCGCCTCGAAGCGCACGAACACCGCCGGCCAGATCGCCTCGTGGCGCAGGGCCTGGCTCAGCGCCTCGAACGCCAGGTAGGCGCCCGGATGCGGCTCGCGCTCGGGCAGCGCGCCCGCCGCCACCGCCGCCGCCGCCGACAGCCCGGCCAGCGCCAGGGCGTCGTCGAACAGCGCCGCCGGCCCCTCGCCCATCGGCTCCAGCGCCGCCGAACCGAGCTGCTCCGAGGTCCGCGCCCGGTAGCGCGCGATCACCGGCGACCCGGCCTGCAGGAACGGCCGCATCTTCTTCGAGGCCCCGCCCGCCACGAAGGCCGCATGCTTGCCGTGGCTCTGCGTCAGCAGCTCCACGACCGCCCCGCTCTCCCCATGAGCGCGCGCCGCCAGCACGAAGGCCTCGTCCTCGAATTCCATCATCGGGACGCTAGCACGCTCAGCGCCCGGACTTCGCCTCGTAGGCCTTGATCTTGCCGGTCATGTCCTTCGCCAGGTCGTTGGGGATCGGGAAGGTGAGCGCGTACTGGGCGATCTTCCAGCCGTGGTCGCCCTTCACCAGCACCCCCGTCCCGCGGCTCGTGCCGTAGGCCTTGGAGTCCAGCAGCTCGTCGAACCAGGCGACGCAATGGCAGGGGATGTCGGCGATGGTCACGTGCCGCGCGCCGGCCCGGGGCACATAGGTCCAGCCCTTGTGGGCCGCGAACGCCGGCTTCGCGTAGGTCTTGAACTGCGCCACCGTCCACCGCTCGTGGGCGTCGGTGCCGATGAAGACCCCGTCGGGCGCGAAGAGGTCAAAGTAGGCCTTGAAGTCCGACCGCGCGGCGGCGGCGTGGAAGGCGTCCAGCGTCTTGCCCACCGCCGCCTCCTCCGCCGGGGCGGCCCAGGCGGGCGCGGCCAGCAGCGCGAAGACCAGCGCCAGCAGCGCCCTAGACATCGAAGTCGAGCCCCATGTGGCCGTAGTGCTCGCGCTTCTCCGCCCAGTCCTCGTCCACCTGGACGTGCAGGAACAGGTGCACCTTCTGGCCGAGCAGCTCGGTCAGCTCCTCGCGCGCCTTCTGGCCGATCCACTTCAGCGTCTGGCCGCCCTTGCCCAGCACGATCGGCCGCTGGCTCTCGCGCTGGACGTAGATCGTCTGCTCGATCCGGATCGAGCCGTCGGGCCGGTCCTCGAGCTTGGTGGTCTCGACCGCCGCCGCGTAGGGCAACTCCTCGTGCAGGCGCAGGTACAGCTTCTCCCGGGTGATCTCCGCCGCCATCAGCCGCGCCGGGAGGTCCGCCGTCTGGTCCTCCGGATAGAACCAGGGCCCCTCCGCCATGCGCTCCGCCAGCGCGCGCTTCAGGTCCGCCACGCCCGACCCCGTCTTCGCCGAAATCATGAAGACGTCGGAGTAGACGCCCGTGTCGAAGAGGGCTTTCGAGACGCCCAGCAGCGCCTCGCGCTTGACCTCGTCGATCTTGTTGAGGGCCAGGACGGCGGTCTTCTTCGCCGCCTTCAGCCCCTCGACGATGGCATCCGCGTCGGCCTGCGCCCTGCGGTCCGCCGCCGAGGTTCCGAGCTGGGCCGCGGCGTCGACGAGGTGGACGATCGCATCCGCCTCCTCCGCCCCGCCCCAGGCCGCCCGCACCATCGCCCGGTCGAGCCTCCGCCTGGGCTGGAAGATCCCGGGCGTGTCGACCAGCACGATCTGCGCCTCGCCCTCCATGGCGACGCCGCGCACCGGGAACCGCGTCGTCTGCACCTTCTGGGTGACGATCGAGACCTTCGCGCCCACCAGCCGGT
This sequence comes from Alphaproteobacteria bacterium, assembly GCA_028869395.1. GTDB lineage: Bacteria > Pseudomonadota > Alphaproteobacteria > Caulobacterales > Caulobacteraceae > Phenylobacterium. Next base: position 3,103 of record JAGWSE010000006.1, read on the forward strand.
TGGTCAGCGTCGACTTGCCCGCGTTGGGCGCCCCGATGATGGCGACGAAACCTGCGCGGGTCATGCGGCGATCCCCTGGCGCTTAAGCAGAGCCTCCGCCGCGAGCTTCTCCGCTTCTTTCTTCGAGCCAGCTTCGGCCACCGACGGCTCGAACCCGCGGACGAAGACTTCGACGCGGAACACCGGCTCGTGGGCCGGGCCTTCTTGCGAGAGCACGCGATATTCCGGCGTCTCTCCAGCTTCCCGAAGCGCCCATTCGTTGAGCAGCGACTTGGCGTCTCGTTTCTCCGGGGCCCCGAGCCGGGCGAACTGCGGCTCCCACAGCCGCAGCACGCGATCGCGCGTGAAGTCGAACCCGGCGTCGCGGTACAGCGCCGCGATCAGCGCCTCGCAGGCGTCGCCGATCACCCGCATGTTGCGGCGCATCCCGAGCTTGCCCGCGCCGCCCCCGAAACGAAGGGCTTGGCCGAGCCCCAGCTGCTCGCCGACCTCTGCACAGGATTCCACGTTGATGAGCTTGTGAAAGGCCTTGGTCAGATCGCCCTCGGGGGCGTCAGGCGACCGACGCATCAACTCGTCGGCGATGATCAGGTTGAGAACCCGATCGCCCAGGAACTCAAGTCGCTCGTTGGTCCGCGCCTTCGGATCGCGGTCGCCGACGCTGGCGTGCGTCAGCGCACGCTCCAGGATCTCACGGTCCTTGAAATGATGGCCGATGCGCTGCTCGAGCTCGGCGACGGCCTCGGCGCGGGCGTTCATGTCTGGCTCAGTCGAGGATGTGGAAGAACCGGCTGGGCCGCGCCTTCAGGATCCAGGTCCATGGTTTGAAGATCGAGGCGCCCTTGTGCCACGACAGCAGGATGATCTGCGCCTTGCCTTCCAGGTTCTCGGCGGGAACGAAGCCCACCCCGCCTTGCGCCGGCGGAACGCGGCTGTCGGAGGAGTTGTCGCGATTGTCGCCCATCATGAAGTAGTCGCCCTCGGGCACCACGAAAACCGGCGTGTTGTCGAGCTCCCCGTCCGGACCGAAGTCGTTGGTCACGTACGATTTACCGCCGGGCAGGGTCTCCTTGTAGCGGAACACGTCGCGCACGAATCCGTAGCCGGAATCCTCCTTCACCGATCCGAGGTACTGACGCGGCACCTTCACGCCGTTGAGGTAGAGCAGTCCGTTCTTCATCTGGATGCGATCGCCGGGCAGGCCGATCAGGCGCTTGACGTAGTCGATGTGCGGATTGCTGGGCAGCTTGAAGACGACGATGTCGCCCCGGTGCGGCGGGTGGAAGAAGATCCGGCCATTGAACAGAGGCGGCCCGAACGGGATCGAATAGCGCGACCATCCGTAGGTGTACTTCGAGACGATGATGTAGTCGCCCTCATAGAGGTTCGGCTCCATCGACGCCGACGGGATGGTGTAGGGCTGGAAGAAGATCACCCGCAGGAAAAGCGCGATCAGCAGCGCGTAGACCACGGTCTTGATGATCTCGACCACCTCGTTCGCGGCGCCGGACTTCGACGATTGGCTTTGCGCGGCCACGTTCTCGCTCATGCTGGTCACGGGGTGAGTCCGGCGCGCCGGACCGGCAGTCGTTACGCGCTCGATCCGGCCGGAGCAAGGCCGAGCGCCCGCGAACGCCGGGTCCTGAACGCGCGCCGACGAGGCGGCGTCAGTAGTCCTGGCTGGTCGGCCGGTAGAGGATTTCGTTGATGTCCACGTCGTCCGGCTGGCTCATGGCGAAAGCCACGCAGCGGGCGAAGCTGTCGGCGCCGACCGCGCCTTGATAGCGCTGGCGTGTCGCCTCGGCGATGTCGGGCTCGGTGATGCTCGCGGGCAATTCGGTCGCGACCATGCCCGGCGAGATGATCGTCGTGCGGATGTTGTACGGTTTCACCTCCTGGCGGAGGCCTTCGGAGATGACCCGCACGGCGTGCTTGGTCGCCGAATAGACAGCGCCGCCGGCGCGGACCTTGTGCCCCGCCACCGAGGCCACGTTTATGAAATGCCCTGCCTTCTGGGCCTTCATGTGCGGCAGGGCCGCGGCGATCCCGTAGAGGACGCCCTTGATGTTCACGTCGATCATCTGGTCCCAGTCCTCGATCTTGAGCCGCTCGAGCGGGGACTGGGGCATGAGCCCGGCGTTGTTGATCAGCACGTCGACCCGGCCGTGGAGCTCGGCGGCGCCGTCGACCAGCTGGCGGACTTGCGCCAGGTCGGTGACATCGGTCTGGAGCACCGCCCCATCCGGCAACGAGAGCGCTCGGGCAAGCGCCTCGAGCCGCCCCTTCCGCCGCGCGCCCAGCACCACCTTGGCGCCCTCGCCGGCCAGATGCCGCGCGGCGGCCTCCCCGAGCCCGCTAGACGCCCCGGTGATGACCACCACCTTGCCTTCGATGTTCTGCGCCACGGCTCGAGCTCCGGTCTGATCGGGACCGGCGGAATACGCCTCGCCGGGGACCTTTTCCATTCAATCCACGGCCTGGTCGAGCGCGCATGAGACGCGGTGACGGGCCCGCGCCCGGCCGCGGTGGCCGGGCGCGGAGCGGCGTCAGGCCGGCTGCTTGCCGATCGCCTGCACGTCCCGGGCGCCGAGGGCCTTGCCTCCGATGGCCCAGTCGCCCTGCTCGAACTCCTTCACGCGCACCCAGGTCACCTGGCGCATCGCTTCGCCTTCAACGGCGATCATGGCCTCGGTGACCTTGCGGATGAGGTCCTGCTTCTGGGTTGGCGTGAAGACGTCCTTGATCACGTCGATTGTCACGAGCGGCATCTGCCTGACTCCACTTGCACGACGCCGCGCCCGATTGCGCCGCGTCCTGGATGGAGCCTGCACTGGGCGACCACCTGCCGCTTGCAGAACGGCTGCAGGTCTTTGGGAGAACGCCTGGAAATGTGCTAATTCGGCGAACGATGCTCTACCGGTTCGGCGATGTCTGCCTGGACCTCGACAGGTGCGAGCTGCGGTCGAGTGGAACGCCGGTCCACGTCGAGCCGCAGGTGCTGGCGCTCATCCGTCTTCTTGTCGAGAACCGCGACCGGCTGGTAAGCCGCGACGAGATCGTCGAACGGATATGGAGCGGCCGGTTCATCTCCGACGCCGCTGTTGCCAGCCGCATCCGGTCGGCGCGCCAGGCCCTGGGCGACACCGGGGAAGCGCAGCGGATCATCCGCACCGTGCCCAAACTGGGGTTCCGCTTCGTGGCGGCGGTGAAGGTCGAGGGCGCGACCGAGCCTACACCCATCCTGGCGCCCGAATCCGCCGCGACCACAGAGCCTCCCATCGAGCGGCCCTCCATCGCGGTGCTGCCGTTCGAGGTCTTCGGCGGCGCGGGCGCAGACGCCTGGGTGGCCGAAGCCCTGCCCCATGACCTGATCGCGGCGCTGTCGCGCCTGCGGTGGATGTTCGTCATCGCGCGCGGCTCGTCCTTCCGCTTCCGCGGGACTGAGGCGACCCCGGAGCGCGTGCGACACGCGCTGGGGGTGCGCTACATGCTCACGGGCGCCATCGAGATCGCCGGCGAAGCGATGGGTGTCACCGTCGAGCTCGGCGATGCCCGGGATGCGGGCGTCGTGTGGAGCGAGCGGTTCGACAGTCGTCTCGAAAGCGTGCACGAGATCCGCGAGCGGGTGGTCCAAGCCGTGATCGGCGCCCTCGAGCTACAGATCCCCCTCCACGAAGCGAGGCGCGCGCGCCTCAACTCGCCGGAGAATCTCGACGCCTGGTCGGCCTATCACCTCGGCCTGCATCATATGTACCGGTTCAACCGCGAAGGAACGGCGCGCGCCGCGACGCTTTTCGAGCGCGCCATCGCACTGGAGCCGGGGTTCGCCCGCGCTCACGCGGGGCTCTCATTCGCCCACTTCGAGAACAGCTTCCTGAGCTTTACCGACGACGCCGTCCGCGCCGCCGATCTCGCCCGTCGCTTTGCGGAGACGAGCCTGGAGCACGACGAGCTCGACCCGTTCTGCAACCTGGTTATGGGGCGGGCCTACTGGCTCACGGGCGATCTGGAAGCGAGCCTTCCGTGGCTGGAGCGCGCCGGGCAGCTGAACCCAAACTATGCCCAGGCCAAATATTCGCGCGGCTGGAGCGAGACGCTGCTGGGCGGGCCGATCGCGGGCCGCGACAGCGTGGACGCGGCGTTGGCCCTGAGCCCACTCGACCCCCTCGCCTACGGCATGCTTGGGGTGCGCGCTTTCTCGCACATGGCGCTCGAGGAAGCTGCGGAAGCCGCTGCATGGGGTGAGCGCGCCGCCCGCGCGCCCGGAGCCCATCCCCTGATCGAACTCATCGCCGCCGTGGGGCACGGATTGAACGGGAACCAGGCGCGGGCGCAGGCCTGGGCCGCCTCTGCGCGGCGGCGAAGCCCGGGGCTCGGCGCCGACGATTTCCTGCGCGCCTTTCCCTTCCGCGATCCGGGCGCGCGCGGACGCATCGCCGAGACATTGGGCCAGCTCGGCGTCTAGGCCTGCTCCGGCACGGCCTCGATGATGACGAAGGCCTGGGCGTAAGGATGGTCGTCGGTGAGCGTGAGGTGGATCACCACCCGGTGCCCCGCCGGGGTGATCTCGGCGAGGCGGGCCGCCGCGCCGTTCGTCAGCGCCATGGTCGGCTGACCGGAACGCATGTTCACCACGCCCATGTCGCGCCAGAAGACGCCTCGGCGGATTCCGGTGCCCAGCGCCTTGGCGCAGGCTTCCTTTGCGGCAAATCGCTTGGCATAAGAAGCGGCCCGGCCGGCGCGGCCATCGGATTTCGCCCGCTCTATC
>JAGWSE010000204.1 GCA_028869395.1 Alphaproteobacteria bacterium
GGCGGCCCGCGCGCTGACGCTGGAGCGCCTGCGCGCGGCCTGCGGGATGGTCGAGCGCGAGCCTTAGCGGGCGAGCACCTGCTCCACGCCGCGCACGATGGGATCGGCGAAGCGCACGCCCAGCAGGCTCGCATGCTTGGCGCCGGCCACATGCTCCACATAGCCGCGCCGTGAGGCGAGCGCCGGGATAGCCTGCAGGGCCTTCAGCGTCGGGGCGGCGCGCTCGGCGCCGGCGGTGATCACCGCGATCGGCAGCTCGGGCGGGAACTCCGCCTCGCCCGCCTGGGCCGAGGTCACCGGCCACTGGTCGACCTCGGCCGAGGCGCCGTGGGCGTGGGGCGCCGAGCCGTGGATGCGGCGCTTCTCGGCCGCGGCCTCCGCCTCCAGGCCGATGAGGTTGTGGGTGAGAAGCGAGACCGGCCGCATCAGGCCGAAGCGGGCGATGAAGCGGCTGACGCGCAGCAGGCGCCAGAAGGCCCTGACCATGCCGGGGCCGCCGGGCGTCTGCATCACGTCGGGGGTGACGGCGTCGACCAGCACGACGCCGAGCGTCCTGTCGGGGTGGGTGAGCGCGAAGAGCCGCACCATCAGCCCGCCCATGGAATGGCCGACCAGCACGACCGGCCCACACTCGTCCAGGGCGCGAAGCAGGCTCGCCAGGTCGGCGACGATGGCGCGGCCGTCGCGGGGCTGGGGTCCGGGCTCGGAGAGGCCGAGGCCGGCGCGGTCGTAGGCGACCGAGCGGTAGCCCTTGGCGGCGAGCCGATCCTGCACCACGGCCCAGTCGGCCGCGCAGCCGAAGGCGCCGTGCTCCAGGACGATCAGCGGCTGGGCGCCGGGCGGCCCAGCGCGCACCACGCGCAGGCGCCGCCCGCCGACATCGACGAGCTCGCCCCGGAACCTCTCAGCCTGACCGACCGCCATCTGCACCGGAACGCGCGACTAGCCCTTCTGGAACGGCCGGGGCGTGCGCGAGGCGCCCTGGCGCGCCAGCATCCAGCCCGGATATTCGGCCGGCAGCTCGCTCGCCTCGTCGAGACGGGCCATCTCCTCGGCTGTGAGGGTGAGCTCGGCGGCGGCCAGGTTGTCCTCGAGCTGCTCGGTGTTCTTGGCGCCGATGATCACGCTCATCACCGACGGCTTGTGCAGCAGCCAGGCGAGCGCCACGCGGGCGACGGAGACGCCGTGCGCCTCGCCCACCTCGCGCATCACCTCGACGCACTTCCAGGCGCGGTCCTTGTCGACCGGCGGGAAGTCGAAGGTGGTGCGCCGGGCGCCTTCCGGATTGTTGGAGCCGGGGCCGAACTTGCCCGAGAGCAGGCCGCCGGCCAGCGGCGACCAGACCATCAGGCCCAGCTGTTCCGAGGCCATCATCGGCGCGAGCTCGCGCTCGAGGTCGCGGCCGGCGATGGAATAGTAGGCCTGCAGGGTCTCGAAGCGGGCGTAGCCCCTGGCCTCCGAGATCCCCAGCGCCTTCATGATCTTCCAGGCCTGCCAGTTGGAGACGCCGACGTAGCGGACGAGGCCCTGGCGGACGAGGTCGTCGAGGGCGCGGAGCGTCTCCTCGATCGGGGTCACCGGGTCGCTGGCGTGGATCTGGTAGAGGTCGATGTGGTCGGTCTGCAGCCGCTCGAGGCTCATCTGCACCGAATCCATGATGTGGCCGCGCGAGGCGCCGCGGTCGTTTGGCCGGGGCCCCATCTCGCCGTAGACCTTGGTGGCGATGACCACGTCCTTGCGCTTCACGCCCAGGTTCTTCAGCGACTGGCCGAGCAGGCGCTCGGACTCGCCGAAGGAATAGACGTCGGCGGTGTCGATGAAGTTGACGCCGGCCTCGAGCGCGCGGCCGACGATGGCGTCCACCTCGCCCTGCTGCAGGGCGCCGATGGCGCGCCACATGCCGGCGGATTCCGAGCCGCCGAAGGTCATCGTCCCCAGGCAGATCTCGGAGACGAAGAGGCCGGTGCGGCCGAGCTGCTTGTACTTCATCGGGTGAGCCTCGTTGGGATGCCACGCATATGGTCGAGCTTTTCGGGGGATGGAGGGGCGGCGGGCCTCCGGGACGCGGATTTCAAAAGGCGAGGTGCGTGAGGACGCGCCCGTGTGACCGGCGCGCCACGATCCGCATGTCGCCGGAGGCCACGCGCGTGGCGGCGGCCGCGGGCCGCGCGGCGTCGCCCTCGTCGAGCCTCGCCGCCATCAACGCCTGCTTGCTCCTCGGAATGCGCGAGACGTAGGCCAGGCGCACGCCGCGCGGGATCCGAAGCGCGGCCCTGAGCGGCAGGTCCTGCGCACGGGCGAAGGCGTGGCCGAGGAACAGCTCGGGGTTCATCGGGCGGCCCCTGGCGTCGTGCACCTCGAAGTGCAGGTGGGTCCCAGTCGACGTCCCGGTGGAGCCGATCTCGCCGACCGGCGCGCCACCCCTGACGGCGGCGCCGACCGCCAGGCCCGGGGCGAAGCGGGCGAGATGGCCGTAGAGGGTGACGAGGCCTTGCGCATGGGTGAGCTCGACGAAGCGGCCGTAACCCGGGTCGCGGCCCATGCGCGTGACCACGCCGTCGGCGGCGGCCCGCACCGGCTCCGGCGCGGGGGTGACGATGTCGACGCCGGCGTGCAGGCGGGCGTGGTCTTCCCAGGGCAGCCGGCGCAGGCCGAAGGGCGAGCCGACCTCGCCGTCCGGCAAGGGTTCGCGGAAGGCGATCAGCACCGGCGGGGCCGCGGGCCGCGCGGGCGGGGCGGCGGGCAGGATCCGAACCGGCGGCGCTCGGGACGCCGGCGCCAGGTCCGGCAGCGAGGCGTGGGCCAGGGTGATGGCGATCAGGGTGAGGGCGGCGCCCAGCGCACCTTCGCCAAGGCCGCGCCGCAGGCGCGCAGCGGCCGGCGGACTCACGTCGGTCAAACGGGCTACTCCCCAGCTCATGGCCGGGGCCCCGGCCCGCCCGCCCCCGATCGGGTGGCGAAGCCCAGGCGTTTCCCGAAGGCGCCCCAACTTGCCGCGCTTTCGGGCGAAATCTGGGCGAGGCGCGGTTGTGGACGCAGCCGGCGCCGGGAATCGTCACGGGACGGCGTAAGAAACGGAACCGGGGAAGGAAAGGGTCGCCAAGTTCCTTCTCCCCTTGCGGGAGAAGGGCCTCAGAGCGACTTGAGGATGCCCTCGACCATCTTCTTGGCGTCGCCGAACAGCATCATGGTGTTGTCGCGGAAGAAGAGCTCGTTCTCGACGCCGGCGTAGCCCGAGCCCATGCCGCGCTTCACGAAGAGCACGGTGCGGGCCTTCTCGACGTCAAGGATCGGCATGCCGAAGATCGGCGAGGCCGGGTCGGTCTTGGCGGCGGGGTTGGTGACGTCGTTGGCGCCGATCACGAAGGCCACGTCGGCGGTGGCGAACTCGGAGTTGATGTCCTCCAGCTCAAAGACCTCGTCGTAGGGGACGTTGGCCTCGGCCAGCAGCACGTTCATGTGGCCCGGCATGCGGCCGGCGACGGGGTGGATGGCGTACTTGATCTCCACCCCCTCCTCCTTGA
>JAGWSE010000205.1 GCA_028869395.1 Alphaproteobacteria bacterium
ATTGCCGCGGCCCTGGAAGGCCGGGACCGTCTTGCGCATGATCTCGAGGGGGCTGGAGTCCACGCCCGCCGCCTGGATCGCGTGCTGGTCGACCACCGTCACCGGCGCGGCCAGGCGGTCGGGGGTGGTGGGGATCGCCGAGCCGGTGACGATCACCTCGGCGACGGTCGGTCCGCCCTGCGGCGCGGGCGCCGGCGCAGCCTGGGCGTGGGCCTGCGCGGTCCATCCGAGCCCCAGGGCCGTGGACGAAAGAAGCGCAGCGCGGATTGTCGTTTGGAACCTGGTCATGGCCTCCCCTTTCGGAGGCGCATCCACCCGCGGGGCGCGCGCAGGGCGGGCGCCCCTGGGGAGATGCGCACTCCATCTCCTGGTCGCCGGCGTCTTTGTGCGTCGGCTTGCATCACAGCGTTCGGCGGGAAGCTTTCTGAAACCTGTCGCCCACCTTAACGACCGTTCAGGCGCCGCTCGGCTCCGTACCGCCGTGATCGCCTGGCCGGGGCCTGTGCCGCCTCATGGACGGCTGGGGTTCATGTGAGGCGAGCCAGGACTCAGAGCATCTGATAGCCGATGCCCCGGACCGTCTTGAAGACGGGCCGTCCCACGGCCCCTTCGAGCTTGGCGCGCAGCCGGCTCATGTAGACATCGAGCAGGTTGGTGTCGACGTCGTAGTGCGACGACCAGATCTTCTCGGATATCAGGGTGCGGGTCAGCACGCGCCCGCCGTTCTGCATGAAGATCTCGAGGAGAGCGTATTCGCGGCCGGTGAGGTCCACGGGGCCGCCGTTGACGTGCACCGTGTGGCCGAGGAGGTCGAGCTTGACGCCGTTGCGCTCGAGGACGGTCTGCTTGACCACCGACTGGCGCCGCAGCAGGGCGCGCATGTGGGCCAGGAGCTCGTCGATGCTGAAGGGCTTGGGCAGGTAGTCGTCGGCGCCCACGTCCAGGCCCTTGATTCGGTCCTCCAGGCTGTCGCGGGCCGAGAGGATGAGCACCGGCTCGTTGAAGCCGCTCGCCCGCCATTCGCGGACCAGGTCGATGCCGTCCCCGTCCGGCAGGGACAGGTCCAGCACGATCAGGTCGTACTTGGTCTCCACGAGCGCGTCGTTGGCCTCGCGGCAGGTCTGCACCCAGGTGACGGTGTGCGCCTGTTCCGACAGTCCCTGCCTGAGGAACTGTCCCAGCCGCACCTCGTCTTCGATCACCAGCACCTTCATGGCGCAACAGGGCTAAACCACCGTTCTTGGACCCCGCAAGTCCTTGTTCTCGAATGAGGCCCCTACCGAGCCGAAAAGCCCGGCAACCTGAAAGCGCGTTCATCCGCCCGTTAGGGCCGGTTCAGGTTAGGGGTCAAACTGGCCCAAAAGCTGGAGCTCCCACCGCGTCAGGCGCAAGCGGGCTCCCATCGGGAGGGCGGGGATGTCGATCTGGAAGCGTGTCGGGCTGATGGCTGCGGGCGCCTGCATGGCGGCCTGGGCGGCCCGTGCGGCGCCCGGCTACAGGCTGGAGTCGGCGGTCGTCCTGAAGGGCGCCTCGCCCGCCTGGGACTACATCACCGTGGATCCCGTCCGCGGCGACCTGTTCCTGGCCCGGCGCGGTGCGGGCGTCACCGTCTACGACGCCAAGGCGCAGCGGGCGGTGGCGACCATCGCCGACTCGCAAGGCGCCGACATCGCCGCCCTCGCGCCCGACGTGGACCGCGGCTACACGGCCAACGAGGACGGCTCGACGACGATCTTCCAGCTTTCGAGCCTGAAGACGCTGGGACGCGAGAAGCTCGCGGGCGGCATCGACTCGGCGTTCTACGATCCGGCGACCCGGCAGGTGGCGTTCACCGCCGGTGATGACCACGAGCTGGTGCTGGTGGACGCAGCCAGCGGCAGGATGACGGGCCAGGTGAAGCTGGACTCCAGCGAGCTGGAGGCCTCCGCCGCCGACGGCAAGGGCTTCCTCTACGTGAACGAGCGCGACAGGAACCGCGTGGCCAAGGTCGACCTGAAGACCCGGAAGGCCGTCGCGGAATGGCCCATCGCCGACTGCGCCCTCCCGGTCGGCATGGCGATGGACCGCGCGGCGAACCGCCTCTTCATCGGCTGCCGCGGCGACCACCCGGTGCTGGCGGTGGTGGACGCCGCCGATGGCCGCGAGATCACCGTCCTGCCCATCGGGCGCGGCAACGACGGCGTGGTCTACGACCCGGCGGAGCGGCGGATCTTCACGTCCAACGGCCTCGACGCGAACATCGTGATCTTCGACCAGCTCGGTCCCGACAGCTACAGGCTGGCGGGCGCCGTCACCACCCGGCCGATAGCCCGCACCATGGCGTTCGATCCCACCACGCGGAAGATCTACACCGTCACCGCGGAAGGGATCGTCGATCCCGCGAAGCCGGTGCTCACCCGCGTCGCGCCCTTCTATCCGAACCGCTACTACGACGACACGTTCACGGTGCTGACCTACGCCCCGATCGGAGGCGTACCCCGCTAGGGGCGCCGCTGATCAGAGGCGTCCCACGCTCGCCGCCCCAACGGAGGCGCGGCGGATAAGGGCCGAAGGGCCCGGAGAGGAAACCTAGCGGTCGAAAGGCCGCGAGCCCCATGGAAGGAAAGCTGATGTCCGAGGCCGTTGCGACTGAGGCGTCCGCCCCGCCCGCGCCCGGCGGCGCGCTCGCCATCTGGTGGCGCGTGGCGGACTACAAGGTGGGCGGGGTGCTGCCCCTCCCGGTGTTCGCCATCGTCCTGGCGATCGGCGCCTTCTTCGTGACGACGGGCAAGGTCCCGTCCGACATCATGGTGAACATGGCGGTGCTGGCCGTCGGCGGCTTCGCCTGCGCCGAGCTGGGCCGGCGTCTTCCGGTCATCCGCAACATCGGGGCGGCGGCGATCTTCGCCACCTTCATCCCGTCCTACCTGGTCTACGCCCACCTGCTGCCGCAGCCGGTGGTGGCCTCGATCACGACCTTCACCAAGTCCTCGAACATCCTCTTCCTGTTCATCGCCTCGATCATCGTGGGCTCGATCCTGGGCATGGACCGGCGCGTGCTGGTGGGCGGGTTCCTGAAGATCTTCGTGCCCCTGGCGCTGGGATCCCTCGCCGCGGGCCTCGTGGGGTGCGGCGTCGGCGCGGCCCTGGGCCTCGGCCTGCATCACACCTTCTTCAAGGTGGTGGTCCCGATAATGGCCGGCGGCGTGGGCGAAGGCGCGGTGCCGCTCTCCATCGGCTACGCCGCCATCAGCCACCAGCCGCAGGGCGCGCTGTTCGCCGAGGTGCTGCCGGCGGTGATGTTCGGCAGCCTGACCGCCATCATCCTGGCGGGCGGTCTGAACTTCCTCGGCAAGCGCCGGCCCGATCTCACCGGCGAGGGTCGGCTGCAGGTCGGCGAGGCGGACGTCGACCTTTCCAGCGAAGGCCCGGAGCGGCCCCGGGCCGCCGTGGAGATGGTGGCGGGCGCGGCGGTGATGGCCGTCACCTTCTATCTCGTGGGCGTGGTCGGCCAGAAGCTGTGGGAATTCCCCGCGCCTGTGACGATGCTGCTGATCGCCGTCGTCGTGAAGCTCGGCCGGCTCGCCCCGCCGCAGCTCGAGCAGGGCGCATATGGCGTCTACCAGTTCTTCCGCGTCGGCGTGACCTATCCGCTGCTGTTCGCGATCGGTGTGGCCATGACGCCGTGGGACAAGCTGGTCGCCGCCTTCAACGCACCGACCATCATCACCATCGTGGCCACCGTCTCGACGCTGATGGCCACGGGCTTCGCAGTCGCGCGGCTGCTCGGCATGTACCCGATCGACGTGGCCATCGTGAACGCCTGCCACTCCGGCCAGGGCGGCACGGGCGACGTGGCCATCCTGTCGGCCTCCAACCGCATGCAGCTGATGCCGTTCTCGCAGGTCGCCACCCGCATCGGCGGGGCGATCACGGTGACCCTGGCCCTGATCGCCTTCCGAATGCTCGGAGGGTGACCGGAGCCCCGGGGGCGCGCGCCGCGCCTTCTCCCCAGGCGCGCGTCCCCGGGTGCAGTCTGGCGCGGCCGGAGCTGGCCGGCGCCGGCGTGAGGGGGATATAGCCCAACGGGTCCCCCGCGACCGCCGCCTGGCCTTCGCAGGACAGGGTGAACATCGGATCGGTGCGCGCTTCTTCTGACTGGCTCTGTTATTTGTAAGCTCGTTGTTGACACTTCGAGGTATGTCAGCAATATGCTGACACATGATCCGCTCGTTCAAGAACAAGGGCCTCGAGCGCTTCGCCTCCAAGGGCGACGCCTCCAAGCTCTCGGTCCAGAATAAGGCTCGGATCACCCGGATCCTGCAACGTCTCGACGCGGCCGTCACACCGCAAGAGATGGACGTTCCCGGCTGGCGCTTCCATCCGCTGAAGGGCGATCAGGGGGGCCGCTACGCCGTGGACGCGTCGGGAAACTGGCGTATCACCTTCGCGTTCGAGGGCGAGGACGCGGTCGACGTAGATCTGGAGGACTACCACTAGAGGCGCCTGCCTCGTTTACTGAACTGCGAGAGATGTGATGACCATGACGAACCCCCTGACGGCGGGCCTGCGCCCGGTCCATCCTGGCGAGCTGCTGCGCGAAGACGTACTGCCCGCCTTCGGCAGGCCCAAGGCCGAGATCGCCAGGCTGCTCGGCATCTCGCGTCAGCAGCTGTACGACATCCTTGAAGAGAGGAAGCCGGTCACGATGAACACGGCCCTGCGCCTCGGAAAGCTGTGCGGCGACGGCCCCGACATCTGGCTGCGGATGCAGATGGCGTACGACAAGGCTCAGGTCATGCCAGAACTTGCGCCCATCATCGAGAAGATCCCGACGCTGGAGGCGGCGTAGCGCGCGCGAATAAAGGGCCCCACCGCGAGACGGGGTGGGTTCCGGCAGGCATGGTAGCAAGGATGTCGATCGCTTCGTGCGGGTCGGGCAGGCGGTAAGTTCGGCCTCCGCGGATGCCGGAGGCGCATGGCGCGAACCGCTGAAAGGACCCCCGGTGGCTTGGCGGGAGCGGCCATGGAGAAGCCGTGCCATGGCAGGCAGCGCGGCGGCGCGACCGGCCGATCAACGTGACCGTGGTCCCGTTCGCGGTCCGGAATGCCGCGAGGTCTTCGGGCGCAGTCTGGCGCGTTCCGCGCCGGCCTGCGCCGGCGTGAGGGGAATATAGCCCAGGGGGTCCGCCGCGACCGCCGCCTGGCCCTCGCAGGACAGCACGAACGCGAGATAGGCCCTGACCAGGGGATCCAGCGGCCTTTGGGCGTAGATCAGGAGCTGCCGGTCGAGGGGATAGAGCCCCTCTTGCAGGGCGCTCCGCGTGGGCGCAATGGCGCGCTCGCCAGGAGCGGCGGCGAGCGGGACGGCCCGGAGACCCGTCATTGGCGTGTCGAGGCCTGCGAAGCCGATCGCATAGGGATCGCGGGCGACCGCCCGGGCGACGTCGGTCGAGTGGCCGAAGCCCTGGACCGCCGGCGAATAGGGCCGCCCCGCAAACGCCCTGGCCTGGAGGAACCGCGCCAGAGCGGTCCCGGGCCTCAGTCCAAGCAAATGCACCGGGCGTGTCCGCCACGATCCGGTGAGGCCCAGCTCTCCCCAGGTCCGCGGCGTGCGGCCGGCGGCGAAGATGCGGGCCACCTGGGCTAGGTCGAGCGACCGCAGCGGGTTTACGGTCGGTACGATGATCCCGATCGGTCCCGACAGCGCCTTCGGATCGAGGGAGTCATGCGCCACCCGGATCATCAGGGGCGCCCCGCCGAAGGCCCGGCGATAGGCGGCCAGGTCCTGCGGCGTGAATTCCGCGCCCATGGGGGCGAGGGCGGAGGTCCCGGCGACCAGGGCCGGGGGCGCGCTGCGCGTGCTCTTCAGGACCGGCGCGAAGCGGACCTGCGGATGCAGCGCCGTGAAGCCCGCGTCCCAGCGGGCGATCATGCCCGCCATGTCGTTGTAGCCGACGATGCGCACCGCGCCGTCGGCGGTGAGCCAGGCGGCGCCGGACGGGGGAGCGACGGCGGTCCCGGTGGCGGTTCGGGCGGCGTGCGGCAGGCCGGAGGCGCAGGCGAGGGATGGATGGGCCGAAGCCAGCGCCATCGCCAGGGCCGCGGCCGCCACGCTCATTGGACGAGGGCCCGCGCCTTCGCCGCCTCCGCGGCGGGCAAGGGGAGGAAGCCTTCCGGGTCGGCCGCGACCGCCGCCTGACCCGCCGGGCTCAGGGCCTGGAGCAGGAACCTTCCCAGGCCAGGTTGCAACGGGCGGCCGGGCGGCCTGTCGACGAGGACGTAGATGCGGCGCGTCAGCGGATAGGCCGCGTCGGCGACCGTCGCGGGCGATCCGCCCACCAGAGGGGCCCCGGTCTTCAGGGCGAGCGGGACCGTTCGGGCGCCCGACCGTGCGTAGCCGAAACCCGAATAGCCCAGCCCGTCGGGATCGTGCGCCACCTTGCGCACGATAGCGGCGAGCGCCTGTTCGCCGGGCCTGTCGACCTGTTGGGCGAGATCGCGCCGGAAGGGGGCGCCCGCCATCACGCGCCGCTCGACATAGTTCACCACGCCCGGCGGATCGCCGGAGGACCGCGTCGGGACCATGCCGTAGAGGTGGATGGGGCGGCGCGCCCAGGCGCCTTTCAGGCCCAGGTCGCCCCAGGTCGCCGCGCGTCCGGAGAAGGCCGCCCTGAGCTGCGCAAGGGTCAGCCCGCGCACGGGATTGGCGTCGTTGACCCAGATCGCGATCGCATGGGTGCCGCCCCGGGTCGCGAAGCTGCCGAGGGCCACGGGGACCAGCAGCGGGGCGTGGCCGAACCGCGCACGGAAGGCGGCCTCTTCGCTTGGGAAGGGCTCGCGCACGAAGAGGGCGCAGTTGGCGCGCCCGGCGAGGAGCGCCCGGAATCCGTCGGCCGCCAGCCGGGCGTGGGCGTCCACCTCGACCGCGATGCGGCCGCGCAACGCGCG
>JAGWSE010000206.1 GCA_028869395.1 Alphaproteobacteria bacterium
AGGCCGCGCTCCTCCGCGGTCCACAGTTCGAAGACGGTGGTGCGGGCGAGGCGGGGGCCCTTGGCGAAGGCGCGCGCGAGCTCGATCACCCCGGCCACGCCAGTCCCGTCGTCGGCCGCGCCGTGGCGGATCCGCTGGCCGTGGGCGTCGGGAGCCCCGATGCCGAAGGCGTCCCAGTGGGCCGCGAACTGCACCGTCTCCTTGGGCCGGGTCTTGCCGGTCAGCTTGCCGATGACGTTGTGGCTCATCACTTTGTCGAACTTCACGCCGAAGTCCGCTGAAAAGGTTGCGCCTTTCAGTTCGACCGGGTGGAAGTCGGCGCGCCGCGCCGCGACCTTCTCCTTGGCGAAGTCCAGGCCTGCGCGCTTGAAGAGGTCGGCGGCCACGTCGTGCTGGATCCAGCCCTCCAGCAAGGCCGAGCTCTTGGCGGGGTCCTTGCGGACGATGTCGTACATTTCGGCGTTGGAGGCCTGGACCACGCCCCAGCCGTAGCCTGCCGCTGGGGTCTCGTGGATGATCAGCGCGCCTAGCGCGCCGCGCCGGGCGGCCTCCTCGTACTTGTAGGTCCAGCGGCCGTAGTAGGTCATCGCCTTGCCGCCGAACTTGCCGTAGGCGTCCTCGCCGGGCTTGGCCTCGAAGTCGGGGTCGTTGACCAGGAAGACCGCGATCTTCCCCTTGAGGTCATAGCCCTTGTAGTCGTCCCAGTGGCGCTCGGGGGCGCTCACGCCGTAGCCCACGAAGACCAGCGGCGCCTTTTCGATCCGCACCCGGCTGACCGGATGCAGGGTCCAGACCATCGCCTCCTGGCTCTGGTGGAGCGGGGTGGTCCAGCCCTGGCCCTGGAACGAGAGCTTGCCGCCCGGCTGGACGTCGAAGCGCACCAGCGGAACGGCCTGGGTCCAGCCGCCGTTCTCGCCGCCGGGCTGCAGGCCCGCCGCCTTGAGCTGCCTGATCAGGTAGGCGACCGTCTTGGTCTCGCCCGACGTCCCTGGCGCGCGGCCCTGGTAAGCGTCGGAGGCGATCGTCTTGACGATGGCGCTCATGCGGGCCGGGCTAATGGGTCCAGATACTGACCCCTTGGCTTGGGCGAGCCCGCCCGACGCCGCAACCGCCAAAGCCGCTCCCGCCGCGATCCACCGATGCGCCATAAGTCGATCCTCCCACTGGTCGCGGCGGCATAGGACCGGCGCGGGCCCGGGGCAAGCCTAGGCGGAGGTGACCATGCCGCCGGGCGTCAGCTCAGCGCGGCCGCCGAGCGAGAGCTCCACCAGTGCCGCGAACACCGCGGAGGCCGGCGCGCCGGTGGCGCGGACAAGCTCGTCGCGGGACCCGGGGGTGGGGGACAGCAGGGCGGCGACGCGTTCGCGCAGCGCCTCGTCCGGCTCGGCGTCGCCGTGATCGGGGCGATAAGGATCGGCCTCGGGCTCGCGAAGGCCGCGCAGGCCCTCGATGGCCCTCAGGACGTCGTCGACGCCTTCGCACAGGGCGGCGCCCTGGCGGATCAGGTCGTTGGTTCCCCGGGCGCGGGGATCGAGGGGCGAGCCCGGCACGGCCAGCACCTCGCGGCCTTGCTCGGCGGCAAGTCGCGCGGTAATCAGCGAGCCGGAGCGCAGTTCCGCCTCGACCACGACCACCGCCTGGGAGAGCCCGGAGATGACCCGATTACGGCGCGGGAAGTCGCGGGCGGTGGCGGTGCGCCCGGGCTCGTTCTCGGAGACCACGCAGCCCAGTTCGACGATGCGCTGATAGAGGCCCAGGTGCTCGGGCGGATAGACGTCGTCCACGCCGCCCGCGAGGACCGCGACGGTGGGGCCGGTCAGGGCGCCTTCGTGGGCGGCTTAGTCGATGCCGCGCGCCAGGCCCGAGACGACCGCGAGATCG
>JAGWSE010000207.1 GCA_028869395.1 Alphaproteobacteria bacterium
CGTGCTGCGCATGCACGACGCGCCGCCCGTGGAGGTGAAGTTCCTGAAGACGGACTATCCGCCCACCGGCCTGGGCGAGCCCGCCCTGCCGCCGGCGCTCCCCGCGCTCTGCAACGCGATCTTCGCCGCCACCGGCGTCCGCATCCGCGAGCTGCCGGTCGACGCCAAGCTGCTGAAGGCCTGAGTCCAGATTGCCCCCGCGAGGCCGGGGGAAGGCGGAAGGGTGGAGGCCGCCTACTCGGCCGCCACCGGCTGGGCCGCCAAGGCCGCGCGGTAGGGCGCGGCGTTCCACTTCGGATACCGCGCCTGGGTGCGGGCCAGCGTCGTCTCGGTCCAGAAGGGGTCGCCCGGCCGCGGCACGCCGAAGCACGCGAGCTGCTCGGGGCTGGCGTGGTCGAAGATCCGCGCCCACGGCTTCAGGTGATGGAAGGCCCAGGCGGTGAAGGCGATCGCGTCGTTGCGCGCGCGCTTGAAACAGGCGGTCACCGTGTAGCGGTGGCCGCGCGGCGCGGTCAGGTTGGTGCCGCGGTGATAGACGTCGATCCCGTAGGGGAAGATGCTGCCGGCCGGCGCCGCGGTGGTCCGGGCCAGCTCGCCCAGCCTCCGCTGCCGCTCCTCATAGGCCTCGCCGGCATAGGCCAGGGTGGCTTCCGGCGGGGCGAACGGATCGCTGTCGGGGCGCACCACGTAGTGCGTCGGCCCATGCGCCTCCGTCACGTCGGTGAAGTAGCAGATGACCGTGAACGAGTTCAGCCGCTCGTCCTGCGACGGCGCGGTCAGCGTGTGGTTGACGTAGTCGCAGTGGAACGGCTGGTTGTAGTCCGCCGCGCCCGTGTACTTGGCCCACGCCTGGCACTGGTACAGGTGCACGTCGTCGGTTCCCAGGCAGGCGCGCGCATAGGCGACCAGCGCCGGGTGCAGCCCGATCAGGTTCAGCGCCGGCGAGCAGTCCAGCGGAACGGACTCGATGGTCTTGAACTGGCTCGGATGAAACGTCCCAGGCCCCTGCGCGGGCGGGCGCACCAGCGCCTCCTGGGCCGCCTCGGGCTCGCCGAACACCTGCCGGAAGTCGGCCACCACGGTGGCCACCTCCTGCGGCGTGAAGAAGTTCGGGATCACCAGGGCGCCCTCGCGGCGCCAGGCCTCCACATGCTCGGGCGTATGACGATCCTGCATGCCGCCAGCCTAGCGCTTGCGCCGCGGCGAGTCAGCCGGGCCGCGTTGTCGGCTTCACCCGCTGGATCAGGGCTGCGGCGTCGGGCGGAGGAGCACGTTCCACGCGGCGGTATTCGCGCCCGTCCGGAGTCCGCGCGAGCAGCCGGCTGTTGCACAGGCTCCGCCTCAGGATCGCGTGGTCGCCGAACAGGTGCTGCGCGTTCAGCCGTGCGTTGACCTCGGCCTCCGATAGCACTTGGTCGGCCGGCAGGCGGCTCCAGAGCACCCACAGGCACAGCTCCTGCTGGGCCGTGCGCCCAGGCCAGCGCGCAAGCCGCCCCTGGGCGTCGAAGTGGCGCGCCGCGCGGTGGACGGACTCGGCGCCGGTCGGGGCACGAGGCGCGGTGGCGGGCAGGGCCGGTGCGGGCGCGCCGGCGGCTTCGGCGCGGAAGTGCTGGAAGTTCCGCCGGCCCGCCGCGCGGGCCAGCATGTTCAGCATCTCCACGTGGCTCGGCGGGCCCTCGCGGCCGGCGAGCTGATGGCGCAGCGACTTCGCGAGCGCGGAGATGTCGCTGGCGACGAAGGGAAAGGTCTCTCGGTTCACACCTATTCTCCAGGCGCCGATCCGGTCGGGGATGTCGAGGTCACCGCTTGCGACGTGGCGCGGGAACAGGTCTCGCGGAAAATTCGCCGGGCAGGTTTAGCTCCCCTTGCGGGGCGGTGACGCCTGGGTGAACTGCAGACCCGGCTGCTTTCTACCGCGGCGCGGAATCCGCAACAAGCCCGCCTCAGGGGTCCGCGACAGCTCCCCCTGGGGAGCAACCGAGAACCCCGACTTCAACCCCTCCGGCTGATCCCCGTCCCGTCATCGCTGCCCACGACAGGCAGGCTGGCGCGGCCCCTCATCCGTCAAGCTGCGGCTGACACCTTCGCCCGCGAGGGGGAAGGACGCCTTGGGCCCCCGGCCGACACCCCGCCGGCCGGCGCTTCTCAAAAACCGGCTTCCCTCTCGAACAGGCGTTTGCATGATGCCTCCGCGCGGCCGAACACCGCGAGGGAGTGCGAGCGCCTGTGAAGAAGCTTCTGATCGCCAACCGGGGCGAGATCGCCGTGCGCGTCGCGCGCACAGCGGCCGAGATGGGGATCGCCACGGTCGCCGTCTATTCCGAGGACGACGCCGCCTCGCTGCACACCCGCAAGACCGACGCGGCGCACGGCCTGAAGGGCTCGGGCCCGGTCGCCTATCTCGACATCGCACAGATGGTGGAGACCGCCCGCGCCTATGGCTGCGACGCGGTGCATCCGGGCTACGGGTTCCTCTCCGAGAACGCCGCCTTCGCCCGCGCCTGCGAGGCGGCGGGCCTGACCTTCGTCGGACCCACACCCGACACCCTGGAGCTGTTCGGCGACAAGGCCCGCGCCCGCGCGCTCGCCCAGGAGTGCGACGTGCCCGTCCTGCCCGGCACGGACGGGCCGACCGGCCTCGAAGCGGCGAAGGCCTTCTTCCGGAGTCTCGGCGAGGGCGCCGCGGTGATGGTCAAGGCGGTGGCCGGCGGCGGCGGACGCGGCATGCGGCCGGCGACGTCGCTGGCGGAGCTGGATTCGGCGTTCGACCGCTGCGCCTCGGAGGCCAGGGCGGCCTTCGGCGACGGCGCGCTCTACGTCGAGCAGTTCCTGCCCAGGGCGCGCCACATCGAGGTGCAGATCGCCGGCGACGGCGAGAGCGTCATCCACCTCTGGGATCGCGAGTGCAGCCTGCAGCGCCAGCGGCAGAAGGTGGTGGAGATCGCCCCCGCCGACACCCTGCCGGCCGAGCTTCGCGAGAAGCTGTTCTCCGCCGCCGTCGACCTCGGCGAGGCCGCGGCCTACCGCGGCCTCGGCACCATGGAGTTCCTGGTCGACGCGCAGAGCCCGGGCCGCTTCGTGTTCATCGAGGGCAACGCCCGCCTGCAGGTGGAGCATACGGTCACCGAGGAGGTCACTGGCCTGGACCTCGTGCGCATCCAGCTGCAGATCGCCGCGGGCCGCACGCTCGCGGAGCTTTCCCTTACCCAGGACCGCGTGCCCGAGCCGCGCGGCCACGCCGTGCAGGCCCGCGTGAACCTCGAGACCATGGCGGCCGACGGCTCGGCCCGGCCGGCGGGCGGCGTCATCTCCGTGTTCGAGCCGCCGTCCGGCCCCGGCGTGCGCGTCGACGGCTTCGGCTACGCCGGCTACCGCACCTCGGCGCGCTTCGACAGCCTGCTCGCCAAGCTGATCGTCCACGCCGGCGCGGGCGGCCTCTCCCGCGCCGTCGCCAAGGCGTACCGGGCGCTTTCGGAGTTCCGCATCGAGGGCTCGCCCACCAACGTCGCCTTCCTGCAGAACCTCCTGGCCGACCCCGCCGTGGCCTCCGGCGAGGTGCACACCCTTTTCATCGAAGAGCACATGGCCACGCTTGCGGCCGAGCCGCAGGCGCATCCCCGGCTCTATTTCGACGCCGCCGCCCGCGGCGCGCAGCCGGCCCCGGCCCGGCGCGCCGGCTACCAGGTCGACGCCAGCGACCCCCTGGC
>JAGWSE010000208.1 GCA_028869395.1 Alphaproteobacteria bacterium
ACAGCAGCGCCTTGAAGAACGCATGGGTCATCAGATGGAAGATCGAGGCAGAATAGGCGGAGACGCCGGCGGCGAAGAACATGTAGCCGAGCTGGCTGCAGGTCGAGTAGGCGATCACGCGCTTGATGTCGTTCTGCGTCATGCCGACGGTCGCGGCGAACAGGGCCGTGATCGCGCCGATGAAGGCCACGATGTTCTTGGCGACCGGCGCGTACTCGAACATCGGCGACAGCAGGCAGACCATGTAGACGCCGGCCGTGACCATGGTCGCGGCGTGGATCAGGGCCGAGACGGGCGTCGGGCCCTCCATGGCGTCGGGGAGCCAGGTGTGCAGGAAGAACTGCGCCAACTTGCCCATCGCACCGACGAACAGCAGCGCGCAGGCGAGGTCCATCAGCCTCCAGTTCTGGCCGGCGAACGCCCAGCTGGCGTTCGCGTGGGCGGCGACCGCCGGGAAGATCTGGGCGAACTGGATGGTCCCGAACGCCCAGAACACGGTCATGATGCCGAGCGCGAAACCGAAGTCGCCGACCCGGTTGACCACGAAAGCCTTGATCGAGGCGGCGTTGGCCGTGGGCTTCTTGAACCAGAAGCCGATCAGCAGGTAGCTCGCCAGGCCCACGCCTTCCCAGCCGAAGAACAGCTGCATGAAGTCCGCGGCGCTGATCAGCGCCAGCATCGCGAAGGTGAACAGCGACAGGTAAGCGAAGAAGCGCGGCTTGGAGTCGTCCTCGGCCATGTATCCCCAGGAGTAGAGGTGCACGAGCGAGGAGACGGTGGTCACCACCACCAGCATCACCGCCGAGAGGCCGTCCAGTCGGAAGCTCCAGTTGGATACGAAGTTCCCGACGTGGATGAACGGCGCGTAGGTGACCGTGAACGGCTGCAGGCCGCCCCAGGTCCACTGGACGAAGATGTCCCACGACAGGATGGCCGACAGGAACAGCAACCCCGTGGTGATCGCCTGCGAGGCGCGATCGCCAATGCGCCGCCCGGTCAGGCCGGCGATCGCGGCGCCGATGATCGGGCCGAACAGGATGATGGTGACGAGCGTCTGCGGTGACATTTCAGCCCTTCATCATCGAGGCGTCGTCGACGGAGATGTCGCCGCGGTTACGGAAGAAGGTGACGAGGATGGCCAGCCCCACGGCCGCCTCGGCGGCGGCCACGGTCAGCACGAACATGGCGAAGATCTGCCCCACCACGTTGCCCAGGTAGACCGAGAAGGCGACGAGGTTGATGTTGACCGCGAGCAGGATGAGCTCGATCGACATCAGGATGACGATGATGTTCTTCCGGTTCACGAAGATGCCGAAGACGCCGATCGTGAACAGGATGGCGGCGACCGCCAGATAGTGCGCAAGCCCGATGTCCATTATTCCGAGACCCCTTCGCCGGGCTTGAGGGAGACGACGCGCATGCCGCCGCGCCGGGTGCGCGCGACCTGGTCGGCGATCACCTGGCGGCGCACCGAGGGCTTGTGGCGCAGGGTGAGCACGATCGCCCCGATCATCGCCACCAGCAGCACCATGCCGGCCGCCTGGAAGAAGTAGACGTAGTTCGTATAGAGCACCCGTCCGATCGCTTCGGCGTTGGTCACGCCGGTGGCGGCGTGCGCGCCGCTGGCCAGCGGGGTGTCGTTGAGCTTCGCCGCGCCGGTAGTGGCCACGGTGTAGGAGACGATCACCATCTCCATGGCCAACCCGCCCGCGATCAGGCCGCCGATCGGCAGGTAGCGGGCGAAGCCTTGCCGCAGCGCGGCGAAGTCGACGTCCAGCATCATGACGACGAACAGGAAGAGCACCGCCACGGCGCCGACGTAGACGACCACCAGCAGCATCGCCAGGAACTCCGCGCCCATCAGGACGAAGAGGCCGGCCGCCGAGAAGAACGCGGCGATCAGGAACAGCACCGAGTGCACCGGATTGCGCGCCGAGACGACGGCGAACCCGGCGGCGATGGTGACTATCGCCAGCAAATAGAATGCGATCGCCTGCAAGCCCATCCGGCTCTTCTCAACCCCTCGAATTACGTTTCCGTCGGACCGGCGTGAGGCGCGTCCGGCCGTCGAAGCAGCTCAGCGGAATCGCGCCGCCCTCTTATCGGTACGGCGCATCCAGTTCCAGATTCTTCGCGATTTCCCGCTCCCAGCGGTCGCCGTTGTCCAGCAGGCGCTCTTTGTCGTAGTAGAGCTCCTCCCGGGTTTCGACGGCGAACTCCAGGTTCGGGCCTTCCACGATGGCGTCCACCGGACAGGCCTCCTGGCACAGGCCGCAGTAGATGCACTTGACCATGTCGATGTCGTAGCGAGTCGTCCGGCGCGAGCCGTCGGTGCGGGGTTCCGCCTCGATGGTGATCGCCTGCGCCGGACAGACAGCCTCGCAGAGCTTGCAGGCGATACAGCGTTCCTCGCCATTCGGATAACGGCGCAGCGCGTGCTCACCACGGAACCGTGGACTCTGCGGGTTGCGCTCGTGCGGATACTGCACCGTGTGCTTGGGCGCGAGCATGTAGCGCATGGCGGCGCCGAAGGCGCCGGCGAAGTCCAGCAGCGCCGCCCCTTTCACCGCCTGGCCGATACGTTGGAGCATGCTCACTTCCTCTTGCAGGCGTAGTCGCTGATGTTTTCCGGATCGCCGCCCTTCTGGAGGACGAGCGTGCCGCCCTGGGCTTCGCACTGCTTGGCCGCGAGGCGCAGGGAATCGTAGTCGGCCACGCCCCCTTGCGGGCCGGCCTCGGCGCAGGCGGTGAGCGCAAGCGCGCCCAGGACGATCAAGGCCACCCTCATGCGCCCATCCCGAACACCCGCCAGGCGGCGACGACCACCACGGCCACCAGCGAGGTGGGCAGGAACACCTTCCAGCCCAGGCGCATCAGCTGGTCATAGCGGTAGCGGGGCACGATCGCCTTCGCCATGGCGACCAGGAAGAAGAAAAAGATGATCTTGGCGAAGAACCACATGAACCCGAAGAAACTGGCGGCGGTCGGCGACCAGTGGGCGGTGAACGGCGTGGGGAACGGCGCCTGCCAGCCGCCGAAGAACAGGATCGAGGTCATCGCGCAGATCAGCACGATGTTGGCGTACTCGCCGATCTGGAACAGCAGGTAGGGTGTCGACGAGTACTCCACGGCATAGCCGGCGACGAGCTCGCTCTCCGCCTCGGGCAGGTCGAACGGCGGGCGGTTGGTCTCGGCCAGGCCCGAAATGAAGAAGATCCCGGCCATCGGCAGCATGATCACCGTCAGGAGCTTGGTCCACAGGGGACCCGGTCCGCCGAACACGTACCAGTTCCAGAAGCCGCCGCCCTGAGAGGCCACGATCTGCTGCAGGTTCAGCGT
This sequence comes from Alphaproteobacteria bacterium, assembly GCA_028869395.1. GTDB lineage: Bacteria > Pseudomonadota > Alphaproteobacteria > Caulobacterales > Caulobacteraceae > Phenylobacterium. The sequence continues at coordinate 3,340 of JAGWSE010000208.1, forward strand.
CCCGGCCAGGATGATGACGGTGACGATCACGAAGCCGATGGAAACCTCGTAGGAGACCATCTGCGCGGCGGATCGCAGCGAACCCAGGAACGGGTACTTCGAGTTGGACGCCCAGCCGCCCATGATGATGCCATAGACGCCGAGCGAGGAGATCGCGAACAGGTAGAGGACCCCGACATTGATGTTCGAGACCACCCAGCCCGGAGCCAGTGGAATCACCGCCCAGGCGCCGAAGCCGAGGGTGAAGGCGATCAGGGGCGCCAGCAGGAACACCGTCTTGTCGGCGCCGGCCGGGATGACGATCTCCTTCAGCAGGAACTTGCCGAAGTCGGCGAACGACTGAAGCAGGCCGAACGGACCGACGACGTTCGGCCCTTTGCGCATCTGGACGCCGGCCCAGATCTTGCGGTCGGCGAGCAGCAGGAAGGCCAGCGACAGCAGGATCCAGACCATCACGGCCAGGATCTGAAGGACCGTCAGCAGCGTCCAGCCGCCCGGCGTGCCCCAGAAGCTTGCGTTCATCGCCTACTCCGCCGCGATCTTGGCGGCGCCCGAGGCCAGGGCCGCGCATTCGGCCATCGTCACGCTGGCGCGGGCGATGGGATTGGTCAGGTGGAACGCCTTCACGGGACTCGTGAAAGGCGCATCGCCGAGGTCGCCCGAGGCGCCCAGCTTGCCGAGGTCGAGACCGGCTGCGCCCGCCCGGCCGTCGACGTGGTCGATCCGGCCGAAAGTCGGATGGTCCGCGAACAGCTTGCGGCGCAGTTCGTCCAGGCTGTCGTAGGGCAGCTGATGGCCCACGCGCGCGGAGAGCGCCCGCAGGATCGCCCAGTCCTCGCGCGCCTCGCCCTTCGGGAAGACCGCCCGCTGGCCGAGCTGCACCCGGCCCTCGGTGTTGACGTAGATGCCGTTCTTCTCGGTGTAGGCCGCGCCCGGCAGGATGACGTCGGCGCGGTGTGCGCCGCGGTCGCCGTGCGTGCCGAGATAGATGACGAAGGCGTCGGCCTCGGAGAGGTCGATCTCGTCGGCGCCCAGCAGGAAGAGCACGTCCGCCCCGCCCTTCTTGACGAGCTCGCCAGCCGTCTTGCCGCCCGCGGCGGGTACGAAGCCGAGGTCGAGGCCGCCGACGCGGGCGGCGGCGGTGTGCAGCACGTTCCAGGTCGCGCCGACGCTCTTGGCGAGGCCGGCCGCGGCCTTCAGCACCGCCGCGCCGTCGGGCCGGGCAAGCGCCCCGGCCCCCACGATCACCGCTGGGTTCTTGGCCGTCTTGAAGGCCTGGACGAAGTCGTTGCGCTGACGGGAGAGCCCGGTCAGCGTCTGCGCCCCGGCGCCGAGATAATCGTAGGGATAGGTAAGCTCGGCCTGTTCGCCGATGACGCCGACGCGCAAGCTGCCGTTCAGCCAGCGCTTGCGCAGTCGGGCATTGAACACCGGCGCCTCGAGCCTCGGATTGGTCCCGATCAGGAGGACCACGTCGGCCTCCTCGATCCCCGCGAGCGTCGAGTTGAACAGCCA
>JAGWSE010000209.1 GCA_028869395.1 Alphaproteobacteria bacterium
AAGTAGACCTCTTCCTCGCGGCCGTTGATGGTGATCGTGCCCTTGCCAGGCTTGATCCACACGCGGGCGATGGCGTTCTTGCGCTTGCCGGTGGCGTAGGCGCGGCCCTGGGCGTCAATCCTGGGCTCGCGGACAGCGGCCTCTTCGGCCTGCGTGCCCATGCCCTTCAAGGCGTCGAAGCCGGTGGCTTCGGTGGCGGGGGTTTCGGACATCGCTCTTACGCGCTCCGCACGTTCTTGGCGTTCAGCTCGGCGAACGCGATGGTTTCGGGGCTCTGCGCTTCGTGCGGATGGGTCTCGCCGGTGTAGATGCGCAGGTGGGTCAGCTGCTTGCGCGCAAGCGGGCTTTCCTTCGGCAGCATGCGTTCGACGGCCTTCTCGAGCACGCGCTCGGGGTACTTGCCGCCCAGGATCTGCCCCGCGGTGCGCTGCTTCACGCCTCCCGGATGGCCGGTGTGCCAGTAGAACACCTTGTCGGACAGCTTCTTGCCCGTGAAACGCACCTTGTCGGCGTTCACGACGACGACGAAGTCGCCGCAGTCCACGTGCGGGGTATAGTCGGGCCGGTGCTTGCCGCGAAGGCGGTTGGCGATGAACGAGGCAAGGCGGCCGACCACGGCGTCCTTGGCGTCGATCACGATCCACTTCTTCTCGACCTCGGCGGGCTTCAGCGAAGCCGTGGTCTTCATCATGGGATTGATCCGTAAGAGCTGTCGGAGCGCGACGCGCCCCGAGGTGAGCGGCGCATATGCCGACCGTGCGCGAGCCTGTCAACTCGCATTCGCCCGAAATCCGCCAGGATATTGATTTCGCGAGATATTTTGCGCTAGGTAATATATTACCGCCTAAACGCGCCGAACCCTCCAGGCAAAGGCCACGGCGAGGCTGAAGACGATCGCCGCCATGAGCTGGTGCAGGACCCCGAGCGCCACGGGAACCGCCATCATGAGGGTCGCTATGCCCAGCAGGACCTGAAGGACCACGACGCCCATCAGCGCCAGGGCCAGACGCTTCGTGTCCGGCGCGAGATAGCTCGATCGCCGGGCGGAGATCCCCATCGCGAGCGTCACGATCAGGACGAGGTAGGCGACCATGCGGTGGTGCGCCTGCACCGCCCCGAGGCTGTGCGCCACCGTCGCCCAAAGGCCGGGCCCGGCGTAATCCGCGGGCCACAGGCGCCCGTTGAACAGCGGCCAGTCGTTGTAGACCAGGCCGGCGTGATTGCCGGCCACCAGCGCGCCCAGCAGCACCTGCAGATAGATCAGGGCCAGGAGCCACAGCGCGCGCGTTCCCCAAGGGCTCGGCAGCGTCTGGCGCGCCCAGCCGGCCAGGGCGTCCAGCGCTGTCCACACGAGCGCCCCCAGAAGCACGAACGCCACGCCCAGATGGGTCATGAGCCGCTCCGGCGCGACGTAGAGACGATTCTCCAGACCGCTGGAGACCATCCACCAGCCGACGAACCCCTGCAGGCCGCCCAGCAGGAAGATCAGGCCCAGCCGCCAGGCCAGCCGCTGATTGATCTCCCGCCTGACCAGGAACCAGACGAAGGGTACGAAGAAGACGAGACCGATGAGCCGGCCGAGCAGGCGATGCGACCACTCCCACCAGTAGATGCCCTTGAACTGAGCGAGCGTCATGCCCCGGTTCAGGAGCTTGTATTGGGGAATTTGCTGGTAACGGGTGAACTCGGCCTGCCATTCGGCGTGGTTGAGCGGCGGAATCACGCCCTTGATCGGCTGCCACTCGGTGATCGACAGGCCCGAGCCGGTCAACCGCGTGGCCCCGCCCACCACGACCATGGCCACCACGAGCGCGGCCACGGCGAACAACCAGACGGCCACGGCGCGAGAGCGGTCGGATTTGAGGAATGAGGTCATTTGTTGGGCTATAGGCCGCAATCGGGCGGAAACTTGGCAGGGGCTAGCGCCATTCCGTCGCCGCGTCCATGCTTCCCCCCGCCGCCCGGCGACGCTAAGACCGCCTCATGAGCGCGCGCATCCGCAAGCTGATCGGCATGGTGGGGATCCTGGCGTTCCTCGCGGCCTATGTGGCCGGTGTCGCCACCCTCGGCGATCACATACCGCAGCGTTGGTATTTCGAGCTGGTCTATTACGCGCTCGCCGGAGTGCTCTGGGGCGTGCCGCTGCTGCCGCTCATCACCTGGATGAACCGGGGACGTTAGCCGCACCCCAATTTTGCGTTTGCCGCCGCGCCGGAAGCCGTTAGAAGACCGCCCTCGCCGCTCGGGCCCGACGGAGCGTAGCGCAGTCTGGTAGCGCACTTGACTGGGGGTCAAGGGGTCGTGGGTTCGAATCCCGCCGCTCCGACCAGCGGCCCGGCGGCGAGAATTTCGTTCAGCTTTTCAGCACCCTGTCGAGCCGTTGCTTGACGGCTTCGAGCTCCTCGAGGATCTCGATGAGGCGGGCGCGCCCGACGGCGTCGAGGTCCGCCGGCTGCGGCAGAGCGACCTCCAGATCGGCCGCAGGCGCCGGCGGCTCGCCCTGGCCTGCCGCGACCAGGCGCCTGAGCCCCTGCTCGCGATGCAGTCTCTGGACACCCTTGATGGTGTAGCCCTCGTCGTGCAGCAGGCGCCGCACGCCACGCAGGACGGCGATGTCGCTCGGCCGGTAGAAGCGGCGACCGCCCGCCCGCTTCATCGGTCGAATGAAGGCGAACTTCGTCTCCCAGAACCGCAGCACGTGCTGCGGCACGTTCAGCTCGTCGGCCGCCTCGGAGATCGTCCGAAAGGCTTCCGGGCCCTTGGTCACGCGGCTAGCGGTTCCTCACCGCGACAACGCCCGGTCCACCCGGGCCTTCATCACCTGAGAGGCGCGGAAACCGATCACGCGGCGCGGATCGATGGAGGCCGGCTCGCCGGTCTTGGGGTTGCGTCCCATCCGCGCCCGCTTGGCGCGCACCTGGAAGACCCCGAAGCCCGACAGCTTGACCTGCTCGCCGCGCTGCAGCGCCTCGGCCATCAGCTCGAGGACGCGCTCCACAAGCTCGCCGCAATCCTGCCGCGTGAGGCCCACTTCCTCGTGGACCGCCTCGCACAGATCGGCGCGCGTCACGGTTTCGCCTTTCATGGTCGCCCGTTCCCCCGAAGCGATGAGCTTGAGCCTGCCCTGATTGTCCCATCAGGTCAAAGACTTCAAGCGGGGGTTTGCCGAGGGTGGTTAAGGCGGGGCGCCTGCGCGCCTTGTGCAACACTCGAAGTCCGCTTCGGCCCCCTAGAGGCGCAGGACGCAGGCGCCCCAGGTCAGGCCCCCGCCCATGGCTTCGAGCAGCAGCAACTCGCCCGGCTTCACGCGGCCATCCCTGACACCCTGATCGAGCGCGAGCGGGATCGACGCGGCCGACGTATTGGCGTGCTGAGCCACCGTCGAGATCACCTTCTCCTCGGCGATGCCGACGCGCTTTGCGACGCCTTCCAGGATGCGCTGGTTGGCCTGGTGGGGAATGAACCAGTCGACGCTCTCGACGGGCACGCCAGCGTCCTCGGCGGCGGCGTGGATCGCCTCCGAGATGTTCACCACGGCGTGCCGGAAAACCTGGTTGCCCTGCATGCGCAGGAACCCGCGCGTCCCCGTGGTCGATGGGCCTCCATCCACGTAGAGCAGGTCCTGCTTGGTCCCGTCGGCCCGCAGCGCAAAGCCCAGCAGGCCGCGATCGGTGACCTCGCCCTCGCCTTCCTGCGGCTCCAGGACCACCGCGCCCGCGCCGTCGCCGAACAAGACGCAGGTGCCCCGATCGGTCCAGTCCATGAGCCGGGTCATGGTCTCGGCGCCGATCACCAGGGCGCACTTGGCGCGACCGCGAGCGACGAACCCGTCGGCGACCGACAGGGCATAGACAAAGCCGGAGCAGACCGCCTGAACGTCGAAAGCCACGCCCACGGGGCATCCCAGCTTGCGCTGCACGATAGTGGCGGTCGCCGGGAAGGTCAGGTCCGGCGTGGTGGTGGCCACCACGATCAGGTCGACGTCCAGGGCCGTTCGCCCGGCGGCCTCGAGCGCGCGGCGCGCGGCGGCGACGGCGAGATCGGAGGCCGCCTCGTCGTCGGCGGCCTTGCGACGCTCCCGGATGCCCGTGCGCTCGCGGATCCATTCGTCGGAGGTCTCCACGACCTTCGCGAGCTCGGCGTTCGTCACGACATTTTCGGGGAGGTAGCCGCCGACGCCGGTCACGACGCTACGCAAGACCTTCGTCACTTCAGGCGGCTCCATCGGCAGAGGCGGGACTCGTTTCGGCGAGCGCCGCGGGGAGCCTCGTCATATTGCGTTCAATCTCCGCGGCGAAGTCGCTTTGCGACAGGTCCGCTGCGACACGGAGCGCCTGGGCGAAGTCACGGCCATTGGCGCCGCCATGCACCTTCAGAACCAGCCCGTTGAGCCCGAGCAGGGGCGCGGCGGGGGGCGGATTCATCTTTTCGCGGAACCTGCGAAGCGAGCCGCGCGCGAGAAGAGCGCCCATGGTGGCGGCCGCGCCGGACGTCAGGGCGGTCCGAAGCTCGGCGGTGATGAACCGCGCCGCCCCTTCCATGGCCTTGAGGGTCACATTGCCGGTGAAACCGTCCGTGACGATGACATCCACGGCGCCCTTGGTGATGTCATCCCCCTCGACGAACCCACGGTACTCGAGGTCCAGGCCGCCGACGCGCAACAGCCGGTTGGCCTCGCGCACCTCCTCATGGCCCTTCATCTCCTCGGAGCCGACGTTCAGCAGGCCTACCGCCGGCCTGGCCTTCCCGTGGGCGGCCCGGTGATAGGCCTCGCCCATGATGGCGAACTCGACGAGCCGCTCGGCGTCGCAGTCGACGTTGGCGCCCACGTCGAGGAAGGTCGTGACGCCGCGGGGCGTCGGGATCTGGGCGACCAGGGCCGGACGGTCCAGGTCGCCGATCATCCGCAGGATCAGGCGGGAGATCGCCATCAGCGCGCCGGTGTTGCCCGCCGAGACGGCGCATGCCGCCTCGCCTTCCCTGACCGACTCGACGGCGTTCCACATGGACGAGCCCTTGCCGCGGCGCATGGCCTGGGCCGGCTTCTCGTCCATGGCGATGACCTTGTCCGCATGGCGGACCGTCACCCGCCCCGCGGCGCCCTGCAGCCGCGCGACCTGCGGGGCGAGCGCAGCTTCGTCGCCATGCAGCAGGAGGCGGACGCTGTCGGGCAGTTCGGCCAAGGCGCGCGCCACCGCCGGGATCACCACGGACGGGCCATGGTCGCCGCCCATGGCGTCGATCGAGATCACGAGAGGTTGGGTCAAGGCGGCGCTGTCGTTCCCTGGGGCGTCGGCTCGCCCGGAATCGGTCGGACGATACGCCGGGCGCATGACGATGGAAACCGAGGTGAAGGCTTCAGGGCTCGCGGTCCTTGAGCTTGCGGAGGACTGCGAAAGGCGACTCTTCGCGGTCCGGCTCGACGTGGTCGAAAGCCGCTCCGGGCTTGCGCGGGAAGGGATCGATCTCGAGCGCCAGATGCTCGGCCACATAGGCGGCAAGATCGACCGCGTCGCCCGTCAGGACGTCCGGCGGATCGGGCGCGCCCGCGTCGTGTTCAGCCTCGCCCTCGCCTTCGGCCTTGGCGTTGGGGCTGCCCGCCGGAACCACGCGCACATCGATCTCGCCCTCAATCGCCTGTTCGAAGGCATCGAGGCTCACCGAACAGAGCTGCTCGACGACGCCCTCGAACCGGCCGGTGATCTCGGCGCCGTCCAGCCACGGTCGCACCGTGAGATCAGCCGCCAGCGACGGGAGGCTTTCGAGGCCGAGGTCGCGGGCGAGCCTGGCCCGCTCTGCGGCGTCCGGCCGAAGCTGCACGCGCACCGGCCCGCGGGCGAGTTCGTGCAGTTTCAGGGGCGAGGCCCAGCCCGCGCTCATGCCGCGGCCCAGCAGACTTCGCCGGCCAGGAGACGCTCGAGCGGCGCGGCGGCCAAGGCCTCGCGCTGGGCGGCCACGTAGCCCGCGAGCTCAGGCGCGGAGCTCGCGTCGCGGCCCTCGTAGACGGTGCGCGCCAGGAGCGCGATCAAGGGCTCCCGGTCGGGAAGCGCTGCGAAGGCGGCGTCGTAAGACTTTCCGCGCCCGTAGAAGGCCTCCCCCAGGCGGCGCATCTTCTTGCCCACCACCAGGTCGCCGACGCCAAGCTCTCGCAGGGCGTCATCGAGCCCCTTGAGGTAGGTGTCGAACAGCGCCTGGGCGGTTTCCGCCGCCTGCGGCCCGCCTGCGCCCCGCAGCCGCTCCAGCAGAAGCACCAGATGCAAGGTGTAGAGCTCGAAGCGGCCCTCGACCGTGTCGGGCGCGCCGAAGGCGGCATAAAGCGCCGGCCTGCGGGCCTGCTCGACCAATTGGGTGTAGAGCGCCCGGCCCGTTGCGTGGGCGGCTCTAGGGCGGAAGAGGCGGTCCAGCAGCATCTTGGCCTCGATTTCGCCCGGTCCCGTGGCTAAACCGGTCCCGTGACTAAAGGCGCATTGAACTAAGGGGCGGCGCCGGATAGGTCAAAGCCTCTTGCCGTCAGAACAGGCCCATCGCTGAAGATGTTTCGCGCCGTCGCCCTCGTCACCGTCTCGGCCGGCCTCCTGGCCACCGCCGCGTGTGCGCCGATCACCGCCTACTCCGGCTACCAGGCCATCGAAGCCAATCCGAAGGACGTGAAGGTGGGCGTCGACACCATGTCCACCGTGCGGGGCAAGCTGGGCTCGCCCTCCGTGACCTCGACCTTCGACAAGGACGTCTGGTTCTACATGAACCAGGTGAAGGAGCGCGTGGCGTTCCGCCGTCCCGAGGTGGTGTCGCGCAATATCACCGAAATCACCTTCAACAAGGACTCGGAGAAGGTCGAGAAGGTGAAGAACTACACCCTCAAGGACGGCAAGGTGATCGCGTACAATCGCCGCGAGACGCCGACCCGCGGCCGCGAGATGACCGTCCTCGAACAGATGCTGGGCGCTGTCGGCCATGGCGGAATGCTGCCGCAGAACCAGCAGGAACAGGGCGTCCCCGGCAACCGTCCAGGCGACCAGCGGCCCTGAACGGTGGGCCGGCCTTCCGAGGAAGGCCAATCCTCATAGAGAAAACGCCCCGGAGATCGCTCTCCGGGGCGTCTTCTTTTCAGCCGCGGCCGGCGATCAGTGAATCATGCCGTGGGCCAGCACCGCGAGCAGCAGCAGGGCCACGATGTTGGTGATCTTGATCATCGGGTTCACGGCGGGACCGGCCGTGTCCTTGTAGGGGTCCCCGACGGTGTCGCCCGTGACCGCCGCCTTGTGGGCGTCGGAGCCCTTGCCGCCGTAATGGCCTTCCTCGATCAGCTTCTTGGCGTTGTCCCAGGCGCCGCCGCCCGACGTCATCGAGATGGCGACGAACAGGCCCGTGACGATCACGCCCATCAGCATGGCGCCCAGCGAAGCGAAGGCGTTGGCCTTGCCGGCGATGGCGCGGATGACGAAGAAGAGGACGATCGGAGACGCCACCGGCAGGAGGCTCGGGACGATCATCTCGCGGATCGCGGCGCGGGTCAGGATGTCCACGGCGCGGCCGTATTCCGGCTTTACCTCTCCGCTCATGATGCCGGGGTTCTCCTTGAACTGCCGCCGCACTTCCGCAACGACCGATTCGGCCGCCCGGCCCACGGCGGTCATCGAGAGGCCGCCGAACAGGAAGGGCAGCAACCCCCCGAACAGCAGGCCCACGACCACGTAGGGATTGGAGAGATCGAAGGCGACTGTGCCCAGGCCGTCGAAGAAGGTCCCCGGCGCGGCGTTGGCGGCGAAGAACTTCAGGTCCGAGGTGTAGGCCGCGAACAGCACCAGCGCGCCCAGGCCCGCCGAACCGATGGCATAGCCCTTGGTGACCGCCTTGGTCGTGTTGCCGACCGCATCGAGCGCATCGGTGGTCTTGCGCACGTCACCTTCGAGTCCAGCCATCTCGGCAATGCCGC
>JAGWSE010000210.1 GCA_028869395.1 Alphaproteobacteria bacterium
CCCCGAATCAGAAGGCCCGCCGGCGGACCGGCGGGCCTCTCGAAAGCGTCGCCTTTCGAAGAGCTTGGCTCAGCTCAGCTCTTCGTTGATCAGGGCCACCTGGTAGAAGCCGTTGCCCTGCAGCGTGTTCATCACCGCCATGAAGTCGCCGTAGCGGACCGTCTTGTCCGCGCGGATATAGACCCGCTGCTGCGGCGCCGGCGTGGTCGGATCTTCCTGGGAGAGCTTGGCCGACAGGTCGGGGATCAGGCTGTCCAGGCTGGTCTTGGTGTCGCCGATGTACAGCGCCCCGCCCTGCTGGATGTTGATCAGCACCGGCGGCTTCACCTTGGTGCCGGGGGGCGGCGGAATCGCCGGCGGCAGGTCGAGCTTGATCGACACCGTCGCCGTGGGGATCGCCACCATGAAGATGATGAGCAGCACCAGCATCACGTCCACGAACGGCGTGACGTTGATGTCGCTGTTCTGGCCGAGGTTGAAGCGTCCGCCCCCCCTGCCTGCCAGCTTTGCGGCCATATTCCGTATTCCTTCCCTAGGGCGGCGTCTGTCGCGCCCGACTTCGAACTCGCGAGACCTTTGGCAAGCCGTTTTGAGATTGTAAAGCCCGAAGCGCGCCGTCGGTGCGGCCGGCGCCGCTCATGCCTCTCAGCGGCTGCGAATGGCGGCCGAATCCAAGAACTCCGTTCCGGCCCACGGGCTCATGCGGCGCCGCGGGCGGTGCGTGCGTGGGCATGAGCGATGGCGACCGCCAGCGCGTCGGCGGCGTCGGCGGTGGTCTCGCCCGCGGCGGGCAGCAGCCGGCGGATCATGAAGCTGACCTGTCCCTTTTCGGCCGCACCGGTTCCGACCACCGCCTTCTTCACCACGGTGGCGGCGTATTCGGCGACCGGCAGCCCCGCGCGCGCCGGGGCGATCAGGCAGGCCGCACGCGCATGGCCCAGCTTCAGCGTCGAGGCGGCGTTGGTGTTCACGAAGGTCTCCTCGACCGCCGCCTCGTCCGGCGCATGCGTCTCGATCACGGCGCACAGGGCTTCGAACAGTGTCAGCAGCCGGGTGGCGAAGGCCGCCGTCTCGTCGGGCTTGATGACGCCGTGCGCCACGTGAGTCAGCCTCGCGCCCTGCACGGCCACGACGCCCCAGCCGGTCCGGCGGAGCCCCGGGTCGAGGCCCAGGATGCGCAAGGGGCGATTCGGCGCGTTCACGCCGCCAGCATGGCCGCTCAGCGCCAGAAGCGGAAGCTCTCGAACCCGACGCGGATCGCCTCCACCGGCACGCCCATGGCCGCCGCCAGCGCCGTCCCCCCGCCGAACAGCAGGCGCCCGCCGATCGGCGACAGGAAGATCAGCAGGAACAGCGCCACCATCACCAGGCCCTCGGCGCGCCGGATGTGCGGCGCCCAGGCCTGCGGCAGGAACGGCCGGATCACGCCGAAGCCGTCGAGGCCCGGGATCGGCAGCAGGTTCAGGATCAGCGCCGTCGCCTGCAGGAAGGCGAGGAAGGCCAGCGCCGCGATCAGCGCCGGGTCGGCGCCCGCCCCCACCGCGATTCCGATCGCCGCCTGCAGGATGAGCAGCAGCGCGAAGGTCGCCGCGGGCCCGGCGAGCGCCGAGCCGGCGCGCCACAGGGGCCCACGCATCAGGTCGTTGCGCACATAGACCGCTCCGCCCGGAAAGCCGATGCCGCCCAGCGCCAGGAAGATCAGTGGCAGCACCACGCTGGTGCCGAGGTCGCCGTAGCGCCGCGGATCGAACGACAGATAGCCCTTCTGCCGCACCGTCACGTCGCCGCCGAGGTAGGCGGTCAGCGCATGGCTGAACTCGTGGGCCATCACCGACAGCACCCAGCCCAGCATCACGAACACGAAGGTCAGCGGGCGAAACGCAACGCCGCGCGCCAGGGCGTCGCCGCTCGCCAGGAAGCCTGCCAGCAGCACGGTCCCGACCAGGTTGTTCGGCTTGCGCGGCGCCTGCGGCGCAGGGGGCGGCTGCGGCGTGACGGGGACCGCCGTCACGGAGCGCCCACGATCACGCGTTCCTCGCCCCACCAGAGCGGCGATTTCGCAAGGTCGATGAACCGCTGCTCGTCCTCCAGCAGCCGCCGGCCCGCCTCGCGCGCCTCCGCCCGCTCGCTGTTCGCGGCCAACGTTTCCAGGCTGTCGAACCACAGCTCGGCCACGCCGTCGAACTCCTCGGGCGCGTTGCGGCTGGCGCGGATCGCGGCGTGCGCCTCGGGCGGCAGGGACTGCAGCTGCACGTAGCGCCGGATCTGCAAGGTCTCGGCGACGCTCGCGACCAGCGGCGCGTGAGTGTTGAACCAGTAGTGCTGGAACTGTTCCCGGGTCAGGTGCGGCAGGCGCACGAGGCAGAAGGTGAGCTTGATCACGCCGCGTCCTCCACCCCGACCAGTTGCAGGAAGCTGACGACGGGGATTCCCGGGCCGCGCTGCGCCAACGGCCTGGCCTCGACCGTCAGCGGGATCACTACCCACGCGCGGGGGAACCGCTTCAGCGTCCTGTCCCCCATGCCGCCCAGGTGGGGACAGCGGGCGAGCGCGGCCTCGGCGCAGGCGCGGTGCAGCGGCGCGATGGCGCCGCAATTGAGCAAGGGTTGGTCGTCGTCCATCTCGACCGGGAGGGCGTAGCCGAAGCCGCGCGCCCTGAGCGCGCCCGCCGTGGTGGGGCTCGCCGTCTGGCTCCAGCGGTCGTCGTCCGGGGTCGGCTCGCCGCACATCGGGCAGAGCAGCTCGCGCACGCTGCGGCGCTGGCGGAACAGGTGGTTGCGCGAATAGAGCGGCCGTCCGACGCCGGCCTTCTCGGCCTGGCCGATGGCCAGCTCGCCGTCCACGCTGGGGCAGCGCCCCACCCCGGTCTGCGCCTCCTCGGACCAGCTTGTCACCCAGGGGACGTCCCGCCCGACCTTAAGGCGCGAGGCCCCGCTCATTGCGGCTGCGCCGGCGCCGGCGCGGGCGAGCCGATGATGGTCGGCGGCGGCTGCGGCGGCCCGAGGGGCGCCGGCGCGCGCGGCGGCGGCTTGGGGACGGCGCTTTCCGGCACGCGGCGCACGGACAGGATCGGAACGGGATGGGCCAGGATCTCGCCCTTCATCACGCCTTCGCCCTTGTGCGGGTCGGTGGGCCTGGCGAGGATCTCCTTCACCACATCCATGCCCGAGACCACGCGGCCGAAGGCGGCGTAGCCCGGGTGCTTCGCCGGGTCCTTCGGATCGGCGTCGAGATAGGTCTGGTCGCCCACCGCGATCGAGAAGTTGGCCTGCGCGGTGCCCGGCGCATTGCGGGCCATGGAGATCGTCCCGTCGGTGTTGGAGAGCCCGGTCTTGGCGGTGCTTTCGTGCGCAATGGGCGGGAACAGCTTCTCCGGATGGTGCTCGATGCCGCCCTCCAGGATGCCGTAGTCCTTCGTCGTGGCGCCCTTGGGCGTCGAGGCGCGGAAGAACTCCGCCCCGTCGAAGCGCCGGGTGTCCACGTAGTGCAGGAAGTTCTTCACGGTGATCGGCGCCTTGTCGGCGAACAGCTCCAGATAGATGTCGCCGTCGGGGGTGTGCATCCTCACGAAGGGCTCTGCGAGGGCGGCGCCCGGCAGGACGGACAGGGCGAGGGCGAGGGCGAGAAGCTTGCGCTGGCGGGTCATGGCGCGACGTTAGCCGCGCCGGCGCGGCTTCGCGAGAGGCTTCAGCGGCATTCGAAGATGGTGTCGACCTGGCCCGTGGAGCGCGGGCCGCGCGGCGTCGCCACGACGGTCTGTTCCCGCTCGCCGCATACCTTGCGGACGTGGCCGTCCTCGGTGATCAGCGTCAGCTCGTCGGAGGCGACCTGGGCGCTGCGTCCGTCGGGGGCGAGCCGGATCGTGCGCACGGTGGTGGTCTCGCGCACCTTCGAGCGGCCGAGGCTGCGCCGGGTCTGACGTTCGGCTTCGACGAGCGTGCTGGTTCCATAGGGCACCACGCGGCCGTCCTTGGCCCGCCCGCGATCGGTGAAGGTGGCCTTGGGCGTGAACGTGGCGAAATAGGCGGACAGCTCGCGCGCGTTCCAGGCCCGCGACTGCCGCTCGACGAAGGCCCGCACCTCGGGCTCGGTCAGCCGGGCGGCCGCCGCCCAGGAGAGGCCCGGCGCGGCGAGGGCGAGGGCTAGGAGGATGACGCGGCTCTTCATGGCGGCCTCCGGGATCGGGCGCGGAACGCCGCCATAGTCTCGCGCAGCGATCCTGGCGAGGCCAGGCCGCTTGCGCTGGAACAGAGGCGGCCGCCCGCGGGTCTGAGGAGCGACCCCTCAACCCATCGGGAGACCGCCATGGACGAAAAGAACCAACCTTCCACAAGCAGCGACCTGGGCGGAGCGCCGGGCGGTCTGGGCGCCTCCACGGGCGCCGACCCGCGCGGCCCGGCCGCCGGCATGCAACACCCGCAGCCCGCCGAACCCCGCAGCTTCGCGCACCCCCGGCCCGGACACACCTCCTCGGTGGGCGAGGGCGGCGGCGCCATGAGCGGTCGCGGCCAGGAGTACGGCGCCGACAGCGGACCGCACGGGCAGGAGGCCCACGATCCGGCGATGCGCGACCTCGCCGAGCCGGGCCCCGGCGTCAGCGGCGGCGGGACGGACGAGACCTCCGGGACCGGCGACAACGCCATGGGCGGGACGGGCGCCTCGGCCAGCGGCGACGCGCATCTCGGCCACGACGGCCGGCGGCTGGGCGATCCCATGAACGCCGCGCGCCAGGTCCACTCCGACGACAGCGGCGACATCGCCAACGGCAGCGGCGCCGACTGAGCCGCGCATGGAAACGGCGGCCGCCCTCCCCGGGCGGCCGCCGCCATCTCCTCCGGCCCTGCGCGTACCGGGTCGAGCCGCTCCCGGTCAGCCCGAGAGCTTGGCCTGCAGCTTCTTGGCCGCGTCGTCGTGCTTCTGGACGACGGGGGTCGCCTTGGCGGCCAGCGCCTTCAGGCCGGCGTCCGAGCCGTCCTTGGCGTAGCCGTGCAGCAGGGTCAGGGTCTCGTCGTGGGCCGAGACCTGCTGGTCGATGTAGGTCTTGTCGAAGTCGGCGGGCTTGGCGGCCTTCAGGTTGTCCAGGAAGCCCTTGCGGCGCTGGTCGAGGTCCTTGGGCGCCTTCTGGCCGGCCTTGGCGATGACCGGCTTGGCCTCGTCGCCCAGCTTGGTGTGGTCGCTCACGATCATCCGGGCGAAGGCCTTCACCTCGGGGTTCTTGGACCTCTGCTCGGCGATCTTCGCCGCCTCGATCTCGTACATGTTGCCCTGCACGAGGTTCGAGACGAAGGCGCCGGTGTCGTGCGAGCCGAGCGTCGCGGCCGACATCGAGCCGACCGCCGCGCCGGTCGTGTCCTGGGCCTGGTTCACCGGCGTCGACTGGCCGGGGGTCGAGGTGTTGGTGGCGTTGTTGGTGTCGGCGTTGGCCGGCTGCTGGTTGCCGGTCGCCTGGTTCTTGTTGCAGGCGGAAAGGCTCAGCGCGGCGGCGGCCGCGGCGCAAAGCAGGAGTGCACGGTTCATCTTGGGGGGCTCCCTCTGGTCCGATCACGAAGCCGAGAGCGGCGAAGCTTGGTTCCGCATTCCCTCAAATGAAGGCTGCGCGAGCCCGCGCCGGCCCTGAGACGTCGCGACCGATTGCGATTCCGCGGCCTCCGGACGATGTTCCCCGCCGGAGACGACCCATGATGCAGCTGATCTCGACCGACGGGGCCGCGTGGCGGCCGGTGCGCGAGGGGGTGACCCTCACGCCGCTGAGGATGGACGGCGGCGCCGGCACCTTCCTCATGCGCTACGAGCCGGGCTCCCGTTCGCCCGCCCACACCCATCCGGACGGGGAGGAGATCTATGTCGTCTCCGGGCGCGGTCGCCTGAACGACCTGCCGGTCAAGGCCGGCGACTTCATCTATACGCCGCCCGGCGAGGCGCATGTCCTCTATGCGGAGACCGAAGTGCTGATCCACGTCACCCTGCCCGGCCCGGTGGTGGTCACCGAATGAGCGAGTCCCGGGATCCCGAGCACGAGGCGCGCCGCAGCCGCCTCATCGGCCGCGTGCTTATCGTCGGACTGGGTCTCCTGGTCCTCGCCTACATCGTGCCGCTGTTTCTCCACCGGTGAGCTGGATGGTCGGCGTGATGCTCGAGCTCGACGGCGAGCCCGGGCCGGTTCGCCACTTCTTCGCCGTGGGCCACGAGGACCGCAATCGCGCCGAATGGGCGGCCGTCGACGAGGCGCTGACCCTGGGCGCCGTCGCCACCAGTCCGGTGGGCGGCGTGGAGCCGGTGGAGGCCTTCGCGCGGCTGTCGCCCAAGGCCGTCCGCCGTATGGGACTGGCCGACGGCCGCGTCCGCCCGCTGGGTCGCCTGTGGCCCCGCCGCTGGCTCGCCTGAGCGGCGCTATTTCGCCTCGGCGGTCGCTTTCATGGTTTCGAGCACGCCGGTGAACATCCTGGTGCGGCGCGCCACGTCCGCGGCCTTGGTCTGCGGGCTCGCCCCCGGAAGCGCCGCGGCGTCGTAGACCAGGGTGTAGAGCAGCCGGGAGCGGTCCTTGCCGTCGGGCCGGATCTCCACCGTGCCATGATAGTCGATCGGCGACTTCGGCTGGGCGTAGGTGTAGGACCACGCCGTCTGCGAGACGAGCACCTCGTCGACGCGGCCGGCGATGCGCCGCACCTCGCCCACGCCCGGGCCGCCCGAGGTGATCTCGCAGGTCGTATGCAGCCACGCCCCGATGTCGCAGAAGCCGCCCACCTTCTTCCAGGCGACCGCCGCCGGCGCATTCACCGTCGTCGCCAGCGGGATGACCACATAGTCGGCCGCGTGCGCCAGGCCGGCGGCGCCGCTCAGGGCGAGCGCCAGGGCCGCCATGCGGAGCTTCGCGTGCATTGTTGTTTCCCCCCAATTGCTTGCGCCGCAGTCAGCCACAGCCGCGCGCATCCTCCAAGTCTGTTCACGGGGCCGTGAAAATCGCTCCGGCGGGGTTGATCGACAGGCCTGCGCCGTTAGGTTGCCCGCCACGTTGGGTTGGAGAGCCTTTTGTCCGCCGACCAGGATCTCACGGCGTTTGTGCGCGAGCATGTCCGTTCCGTTTGGGCCCTGGAGCTTCTGCTGCTCCTCAAGAGGGATCCCGAGCGCTGCTGGCCGCCGGCCGACCTCGTGCGCGAGCTGCGCGCCTCGACCGGGCTGGTGAACGACAATCTCCAGCGCTTCGAGCGCGGGGGAATCGCCGTCCGCGACGACCAGGGCTGCTTCCGGTTCGCGCCGGCGGCTGCCGTGATCGGCGAACTTTGCGACCGCCTCGAAGACGCGTATCGCGAGCGGCCGGTCGCGATCGTGAATCTCATCGCCGCGCCGCGCGATCCGCTGCAATCTCTGGCCGACGCATTCAAGTTCCGGGGGGGCGAGTGATGAGGGCCGTGGCGCCGACCGCCGTCTATCTGCTTTGCCTGCTGACCAGCTCGGTCTGCTCCGTGCTGCTGCTTCGGGCCTACTTCCGTGACCGATCGCGGCTGCTCCTGTGGACGGCCGCCGCCTTCGTGTTCTTCGCGGTGAACAACCTGCTGCTCGTCGCCGACATGATCTTCCTGCCGACGGTAGACCTATGGCTCTGGCGACAGATCGCTGCGGCGGCGGCTCTCTTCGTGCTGATCTACGGCTTTGTCATGGAAGTGGAGTCGTGATGCTGTTCGAGACTCCCATCGTCAACAACAGCGGCACCACCCTCCCGCACCAGGTGGCCGGGTTCATCACGGGCGCCAACACCGTCGGCTACCTGGTCGCCGGCCTTCTGTTCCTGAAGTTCTGGCGGCGGACGAAGGACGGACTGTTCCTCACCTTCGCGTTCGCCTTCGGCCTGATGGCGGTCAACCAGGCGGCGCCGTCGCTGTTCGGCATCCCGGACGAGGACCTGGGCGGGGTCTACCTGCTGCGGCTCGCCGCGTTCCTGCTGATCATCTGGGCGATTCTCCGCAAGAACCTCGCCCGCGGGCGCTAGCGCCGGCTCTGCAGCAGCCACATCGCCGCCAGCGCCAGCACCACCAGGATCAGGATGAGACCGGCCCGCGGCCGCGCGCCAAGCAGCGGCTCGCGCGCGCCCTTCCGCGACTTGGGCGCCGCGCGGCGGGCGCGCTCGCGGTCCCGCCGATATCGGCGAAGGTCGGTGACGCGAGGGTCGCGCTCGCCCCGCGCCATCAGCCTGCCAGCCGCTCCAGCTCGTCGGCGGCGATGTCCTCGTTGGAGTAGACGTTCTGCACGTCGTCGTCGTCCTCGAGACCCTCGATCAGCTTCATCAGGGTCGCGGCCGGATCGCCCGAGACGGGCGTCAGGCTCTTGGGCCGCCAGGCGATCGAGGTAGACTTCGCCTCGCCGAGCGCCTTCTCGAGAGCCGAGGCGACTTCCGACAGCTGCTCGAACGCCGTGTAGATGGTGTGGGACTCCTCGTCGGATTCCACGTCCTCGGCGCCCGCCTCGATGGCGGCCTCCATGACCTGGTCCTCGGAGCCGGCGGCGGCCGGATAGACGATCTGCCCGACCCGGTCGAACATGAAGGAGACGGCGCCCGTCTCCCCCAGGTTGCCGCCGTTCTTCGAGAAGATTGACCGCACGTTCGAGGCCGCGCGGTTGCGGTTGTCGGTCAGCACCTCGACGATGACCCCCACGCCGCCGGGGCCGAAGCCCTCGTAACGGATCTCCTCGTAGGTCTCCGCGTCGCCGCCCTGCGCCTTCTTGATCGCCCGCTCGATCACGTCCTTCGACATGGATTCGGCCCGGGCGTTGGCCACGGCGAGCCGCAGCCGCGGGTTCATCGCCGGATCGGGCATGCCGGCCTTGGCCGCGACTGTGATCTCGCGGGAGAGCTTGGAGAACAGCTTGGACCGGGCGGCATCCGCGCGCCCCTTCCGGTGCATGATGTTCTTGAATTTGGAGTGGCCGGCCATCTGTTGCGTGAGATCAAGGAAAGAAGGTTGGCGCGCCTTCTACCCTCCGGTCACGCCTCAAGGAACCCCTGCCAAAGGAACCCGGGTGCAAAGGAACCCTGGCCATTGGCGCGGGTTAGCGGCTTTGAGGCGAGATGCTGGTGGAGGCTGCCCCGATGACCGAGACCCCGTTCGAGGATGTCGACGACGTCCTGCCGCCAGATCCGAACGGCGAGATCGTTCACTGGATGGAGCCCCGGCCGCTCACCGTCGGCGCCGCGGGGATCTCGCTGGCCACCGTCAGCGCCTTCGCCCTGGGCGCACTCGCTGCGGTCGCCGTACTCGGCGTGATGCACTGGCTGGGGCCGGAGCGGGAGCCGCCGCGGCCCTGGCGGCGCAAGCGCCTCGACCCCTGAGGGCGAGGCTGACGCCCAGCTTGAATTCCACGGCTGGGTCCGGAAACGAATCGGAGCCCCGGCGGGGCTGGGGGGTCGCCGGGGCTCCTTCCGTGTGACGCAGATCGGGGTTGGGGGGTGATCTTGGCGTCGAGGGTGTTTCACCGCTGAAATGTGGCAATTTGCGGTCGCCGCGTGTGCAACTGCGAAGCTTTGGTGCGGCGGCTCGCCGCAGTGCAGCAATCCCTGCGGGAAACCCGCAACCGGGCGTGGAAAGCGGCGCCGGGCGGGCGGCTATTTCACCTTGAACCCGAAGCTTCCCTCGGTGTGGTGGGTGTCGGCGGTGGTCATCCCCCACTGCACCTTGTAGGCGCCCGGGGCCAGCCTCTCCGGCACCCCCACGACCACGATGCGCGGATCCTTCGCGTCGAGCGTCAGCGGGCCCAGCGGGACGGCGCGGGCGCCGGGCCCCAGCAGCGCCACCGACGATTTCGCCGGGAGGACGGTTTCGCTGAAGAACAGCCGCAGCTGACCGGGCGCCGCCACCGTCGAGCCCACCCTCGGATCGGCATGGATCAGCCGGGCGTGGGCGCTGGCCTCTCCGGCCGCGAGGGCGCTGACGGCGAGCGCGAGGAGCATGGGTCTGAGCATTGGGGCCATTCCTACCAGATTTTTGGCCTTCAGCCCTCTTCGATCGGCTCGCAGTCGAACCGGTCGATCTGACCGCCCATCAGCCGGTAGACGGCGTCCTGGGGAACCTCCTGCTCGAGGGTCTGTCGCGGCGAAAGGCCGGCATAGACGCCGCGCAGAACCCGGCCGGCCATGCCGTGGCTGACGACGATCACTCTTCGGTCGGGCTCCGGCGGAAGCTCGGCCAGGAAATCGGCGATGCGCGCGTGGACATCCTCGAACGTCTCCCCGCCAGGTGGGGAGACCAGCCATTCGCGACTGGCGAAGAGCTCCGGGTGCTGCGGCGCCACCTCGTCGCGCAGCCGGCCCTCCCATTCGCCGAAGGCGATCTCCGACACCCGCTCGTCGAGCTCGGGCTCCAGTCCCAGGCGCGCTGCGACAGCGGCGGCCGTCTGCCGCGCCCGGCCGAGCGGGCTGGAGACCAGCCGCCAGCCGTCGACCCCCTCGGGGGCGACGAGATCGTGCAGCAGGGCGGCCATGGCCGCGGCCTGGCGCAGTCCGAGGGGCGTCAGCTTCGACTCGCGGCGGCCCTGCATCCGCCGCTCGAGGTTCCACTCCGTCTCGCCGTGCCGCAGGAGGTAGATCACCGCCGCCGGCGCACCACGGGGTGCGAGGAGGAGAGGCCCCCGTCCACCGCGATGAACTGGCCGTTGACGTAGGAGGCTTCGTCCGACGCCAGGAACAGGCCCATGTTGGCGATCTCGTGCGGCTCGCCGCCGCGGGTCAGCGGATTGAGCTGGCCGATCTTGTCCTGGCTGCCGCGCGCGCGGGCCGCCTCGTAGACGCCGCGCGTCATGCCCGTCTCGATCAGGCCCGGGCAGATCGCATTGACGCGCACGCCGGTTCCGTACAGCTCGTTGGCCGAGGTCTGGACCAGGCTGATCACGCCGGCCTTGGAGGCGGAATAGGGCATGCCCCCGGCGCCCGAGCGGATGCCCGCCACCGAAGCGGTCATGATGATCGAGCCCTTCCCCTTGGCGACCATCACCGGCGCCGCGTGCTTCAGCGCCAGGAAGTGCCCGATCAGGTTGACCCTCAGCACCTCGGCCCAGTGCTCCGGCGTCTGCTCGGCCATCGGCACATAGCCGCCGCTGATCCCGGCGTTGGCCCAGACCACGTCCAACCCGCCGAACTCGGAGACCGCCCGCTGCACATAGGATTTCACGAACGCCTCGTCGGCGGCGTCGCCGCCCATCGCCACCGCCTTGCCGCCGGCCTCGGTGATCGCCCGGGCGGTCTCCGCGACCGCCTCGGCCTTGTCGACGCAGACGACGCTGGCGCCTTCGCCGGCGAAGATCCCCGACGCCGCGCGGCCAATGCCGCTCGCCGCCCCGGTAATGACCGCGGCGCGGCCTTGCAGGCGTCCCATGGTGTCCCCTCGTTCTCGTGCTTAGGCGACCGCCTTCGCGCGGCTCGCGGCCGCGACGATGGCGTCGATGATCGTGTCGTAGAGCCCCGGCGGCAGGTCGTGGCCCATGCCCGGGATCATCC
>JAGWSE010000023.1 GCA_028869395.1 Alphaproteobacteria bacterium
CGGGGTGCATCGCCTGACCGAGAGCCTGGCCGAAGAGCTGAAGGGCCAGGTGACGGTGAACGCGGTGCTGCCCTCGATCATCGACACCGCCGCCAACCGCGCCGACATGCCGGGAGCGGATTTTTCAACCTGGGTCACACCGGCCGAGCTGGCCGCGGTCATCCTGTTCCTGGCCTCCGAAGCGGCCGGCGGCGTGACGGGCGCCCTGATCCCGGTGACCGGGCGGGTGTAAGGCCGCCCTCTCGCGGGCGCCACCCCCGCTGGTCAACACTCCACGACATTGACTGCGAGGCCGCCCAGAGAGGTCTCCTTATAGATCGCGTTCATGTCGGCGCCGGTGCGCTTCATGGTGGCGATGACCTTATCGAGCGAAACCGAATGCTCGCCGTCGCCCAGCAGGGCCAGGCGCGCGGCGTCTATGGCCTTGATCGCGCCCATGGCGTTGCGCTCGATGCAGGGGATCTGAACCAGGCCGCCGATCGGATCGCAGGTCAGGCCCAGATTGTGCTCCATGGCGATCTCGGCAGCGTTTTCGATCTGGCCATTGGTGGCCCCGAGCGCCGCCGCCAGCCCCGCGGCGGCCATCGAGCAGGCGACGCCGACCTCGCCCTGGCAGCCGACCTCCGCGCCTGAGATCGAGGCGCGGGTCTTGTAGAGCGAGCCGACCGCCGCGGCGGTGAGGAGGAAGGTGCGCCGCCCGTCCGGCGTGCCGGCGTGGAAGCGGTCGTAGTAGCGCAGCACCGCCGGCAGGAGGCCCGCCGCCCCATTGGTGGGCGCGGTCACGACCCGGCCGCCGGCGGCGTTCTCCTCGTTCACGGCCAAGGCCCAGAGGTTCACCCAATCCAGCGCCGACAGGGGGTCGGCGATCCGCTTGTCGGCGTCGCAGAGCAGGCTCTGATGCACCTGGCGGGCGCGGCGCTGCACGTTCAGGCCTCCAGGCAGCACGCCGTCGGTGCGCACGCCGCGCTCGATGCAGGCGAACATTGCCTTGTTGATCTCGTCGAGGCCGGCGACCACCTCCGCCCTCGGGCGCAGCGCCGTCTCGTTGGCCAGCACCAGCTCGGCGATGGACAGGCCGGCCGCCTCGGCCTGGGCGAGCAGTTCGTCGCCGGACTCGAAGGGGTAGGGAACCGGCGGTCCGGGCTCGGCCGCGGCGTTCAGGCCCATCTCGTCCTCGTCGCGGACGAATCCGCCGCCGATCGAGAAATAGGTCCGCTCGTCGAGCAGCCGGCCCTCGGCGTCGAGGGCCTGGAACTTCAGCGCGTTCGGATGCTGCGGCAGGCGTGTGCGGCCTTCCCAGAGCAGGTCTCGGCCCTCGTCGAAGGCGATCTCGTGCGAGCCGGCCAGCCTCAGCAGGCCCGTATCGCGCACCTCGGCGACGGCGCGGTCCGCCTCGTCGGGATCGAGCGTCCGCGGCTCGAACCCGGCGAGCCCCAGGATCACCGCGCGGTCCGTGCCGTGGCCTCGGCCGGTAAGCGCCAGGGAAGCGTAGAGCGCCGTCTCCACGCGCACGGTCCGGGCGAGCAGCCCGGCGCCTGCGAGCCGCTCCAGGAAGCGCCCCGCGGCCGTCATCGGGCCCATGGTGTGCGAACTGGAGGGGCCGATCCCCAGCTTGAAGAGGTCGAAAACGCTGACGGTCATTGGAAACGGGAACGCTTGCTTCAGCTCATCGGATTGGGCGGCGGGGGCGGATCGCCGGGGAGCGGGATGAATTCCTTGTCGTCGCCCACGGGCAGCTTCATCCGACCGGCCCGCCAGTCGGCCTTGGCCTGCTCGATGCGCCCCTTGGAGGAGGCGACGAAGTTCCACTCGATGAAGCGTTCGCCCAGCGGCTCGCCGCCCAGGAGCATGACGATGGCGGGGGTCACGGCGGTGACGGCGATCGTGTCGCCAGGCGCGAACAGCGCCATCTGGCCCTCGTGCAATTGGCGGCCCTCGATCTCCACCACGCCTTGCGCGACATAGGCCGCCCGCTCGGGATATTCGGGCCGCAACTCCGCCGTGGCGCCGGCGTCCAGCCGCCAATGGACATAGAAAAGCGGCGAATAGGCTTTCACCGGCGACTTCGCCCCGAACGCCTCGCCGGCGATCAGTCGGGCCCACATCCCGCCGCCTTCGTAGGTGGGCAGGTCCTCGCCGGCGTAGTGGGCGAACCAGGGCGCGGTCTCCTCGTCCGACTCGGGCAGCGCGAGCCAGGTCTGGATGCCGTTCATCCGCCCGCCCGCCGCGCGCAGGGTCTCGAATCGCTCGGAGTGGGTGACGCCCGACCCCGCGGTCATCCAGTTGACCTCGCCCGGTCGGATCGCCTGATGCGCGCCCGTCGAGTCGCGGTGGGTCATCTCGCCCTCGAAGAGGTAGGAGAGCGTCGAGAGCCCGATGTGCGGATGCGGCCGGACGTCCACGTCACGCGGGAATCCTGCCTGGAATTCGGCCGGCCCCATGTGGTCGAAGAAGATGAACGGCCCGACCATCTTGCCGCCGTGGTGCGGCAGCACGCGCCCCACCTCGAAGCCGCCCAGGTCCCTGCGCCGCTGGTCGATGACGAGTTCGATCATCCCTGGCTCCTGCTTCCCGTCCATGACCGGGAAGGGAAACTCACCCCTGCGCGCTGACGTAGGGCGAAATCAAGCCCAGCGGCGCGGCGGTGGTGTTCTTCACGGAGCGGATGACGATCCGGCTCTCGATGTTGGAGACCAGCCCCAGCGACAGGATCTTGTCGCGCAGGAAGTCGTCGAAGGCGTGCATGTCGCGAGTGACGATGCGCAACTCGTAGTCCGCCGAGCCTGTGACGGTGGCGCACTGCACCACCTCGGGCAGTTTGGCGATGGCCTGCTCGAAGGCGTCGAGGTTGTCCTTGGTCGGCAGCGAGAGCTTCACGGTGCAGTAGACTTCGAAACCCAGGCCTAACCTTTCGCGGTCCAGGATGGTCACGCGCCGCTGGATGATACCCGCATCCTCGAGGCGCTTGATGCGCCGCCAGCACGGGCTGGACGACAGACCGACCCGATCCGCGATTTCGGCGACCGACAGGGCCGCGTCATGCTGGATCAGGTCGAGAATCTTAGCATCGACCGAGTCCAAGGCCTCCGACAAGTTTTCCTCCTCCCAAGCCACTCAAGCTGCGTGGTTGACCCCCGGAACCGGTAAGCGGGGGCACGCTTTTGGTAAGCAATTGCCGCGATCTTATATGATCATTCCAAATCCCGCGCGAGTGCCGAAAGGAAAGTTTTTGCAATGCGGCACACGGAAGTGACGCTCGACGACAAATTTCTCCTCACCGAAGGCCGGGTGTTCATCACCGGCGTGCAGGCGCTGCTCCGGGTGCTGATGGACCAGCGCCGGCTGGACGCGGCGCACGGCCTGAACACGGCGGGATTCCTCTCGGGCTACCGCGGCTCGCCGCTCGGCGGCCTCGACCAGCAGGCCCATCGCGCGGAGAAGTTCCTGAAGGAGGCGGGCGTCGTCTTCAAGGAGGGCCTCAACGAGGACCTCGCCGCCACCGCCGTCTGGGGCAGCCAGCAGGCCAATCTCTTCCCCGGCGCCCGCTACGACGGCGTCTACGGCATGTGGTACGGCAAGGCGCCCGGCGTCGATCGCACGGGCGACGCCTTCAAGCACGCCAATTTCGCCGGCGTCTGGCCGAAGGGCGGCGTGCTGGCGGTGGCCGGCGACGACCACTCCTGCAAGTCGTCCACGCTGCCCTCGCAGTCGGAGTTCGCCTTCCAGGACTTCGAGATGCCGGTGCTGTCGCCGGCCGACGTGCAGGAGGTGCTGGACTACGGCCTCCTGGGCTACGCTATGAGCAGGTTCTCGGGGCTGTGGGTGGGCCTCATCGCCCTTGCCGACACCATGGATTCGGGCGCCACCATCGACGTCTCTCTATCGCGCCACGCCTTCCATCCGCCGGACAATTTCCGCATGCCGCCGGGCGGCCTGGGGATCCGCGTGAAGGACCAGCCGCTCGACAAGGAGCGGCGGATGCGGACCCAGAAGATGCCGGCCGCGCTCGCCTTCGCGCGCGCCAACCGCATTGACCGCGTGGTCCTGCACTCCGCCCGCCCGCGGCTCGGCATCGTCTGCCAGGGCCAGGCCTACAAGGACGTCATCGAAGCCTTCGCGGCGATGGGCATCTCGGAGCGCGAGGCCGCCGACCTCGGCGTCGCCATCTACAAGGTCGGCATGCCCTGGCCGCTGGAGCCCTCGGGCCTGCGGGCCTTCGCCGCCGGACTCGAGACCCTGATGGTCATCGAGCACAAGCGTCCGCTGGTGGAGACCCAGGCTCGCGCCGCGCTCTACGATCTGCCGGCGCATGCCCGCCCGAAGATCATCGGCAAGGTGGACGAGCACGGCCATCCGCTGCTCTCGGAGCTCGGCTCGCTTTCGGTGGCCGAGATCGCGCTCGCCATCTCCGATCGCCTGCCTCCCGGTCCGCACATGGAGCGCGTGCACGATTATCTGACCCGCGTCTCGGCGGCCTCGATGGCTGCGGTGACGCTCGCCTCGGAACAGCAGCGCAAGCCGTTCTTCTGTTCCGGCTGTCCGCACAACTCCTCGACCCGGCTGCCCGAGGGCAGCCGCGCGCTCGCCGGCATCGGCTGCCACTACATGGCCAGCTTCAACGATCCGCACACGGATCTGACCAGCCATATGGGCGGCGAGGGTCTGACCTGGTCGGGCGCCGCGCCCTTCACCGACGAACCGCACGTGTTCGTCAATCTGGGCGACGGCACCTACAACCACTCCGGCTCGCTGGCGATCCGCGGCTCCGTCGCCATGGGCGCCCACATCACCTACAAGCTCCTCTACAACGACGCCGTGGCCATGACCGGCGGGCAGCAGGCCGAAAGCGGCTTCACCGTGCCCCAGATCACCCGCCAGCTCGCCGCCGAAGGCGTGGCGCGCACCGTGGTCGTGGCCGACGACGTCAGCCGCTATGCCGGGGTGACCGACCTGGCGCCGGGCGTGGAGGTGCGGCCCCGGCGCGACCTGATCGCGGTGCAGGAGGACCTGCGCGCCACCCCTGGCGTCACCGTTCTGATCTACGACCAGGTCTGCGCCACCGAGAAGCGCCGGCGCCGCAAGCGGGGCCGGATGGACGCCGCCCCGCGCCGCGTCTTCATCAACCCCCTGGTGTGCGAGGGCTGCGGCGACTGTTCGGCCGCCTCCAACTGCATCTCGGTGACCCCGCTCGACACCCCGTTTGGCCGCAAGCGCCAGATCGACCAGTCGACCTGCAACCAGGACTATTCCTGCGTCGACGGCTTCTGCCCCTCCTTCGTCACCCTGGAGGGCGCCCAGGGCGTCAAGGCGGAGGCCCGTCCGGCCCTGACCGCCGACGCCACGCCTCTGACCGACATGGCGCCGTTCGAGACCACGCGGAACATCCTGCTCACCGGCGTGGGCGGCACCGGCGTCACCACCACGGCCTCGATCCTGGCCATGGCCGCCCATATCGACGGCCTGTCGGCGAGCGTGGTCGACATGACCGGTCTCGCCCAGAAGGGGGGGGCGGTATTCAGCCATGTGCGCCTCGCCCCGCGCGAGGACCTGGCCCTGCGCGGACGCGTGCCCGCCGCCAGCGCCCATCTGGTGATCGCCTGCGACGCCCTGGTGGCCGCCAGCCCCGAGGCCCTGGCCCTCTACGCCAAGGACCGCACCGTGGCCCTGGCCAATCACGATGTTCTGCCCACGGCCGACTTCGTCTCGGATCGCGACGCGACCTTCGAGGCCGCGCCGTTGGAGCGCCGCCTCGCCGCCGCCTGCCGCGACTTCGCCGCCTGCCCGGCCGCCTCGATCGCCGAGAAGGAGCTGGGCGATACGGTCTTCGCCAACATGATCATGCTGGGCTTCGCCTGGCAGAAGGGACTGGTTCCCGTCTCCAGCCGGGCCCTCTACCGCGCCATCGTCCTGAACGGCGTGGCCAAGGAGGCCAATCTCCAGGCCTTCGAGCTGGGCCGCATCTTCGCCCACGACCCGGCCAGCCTGACCCGCGACGTCCCCGCCGCCGTCCCCACCCCCGAGACCGAGGAGCTCGACGCCCTGATCGCCCGGCGCGAGGCGGAGCTGACGGCCTATCAGGACGCCGCCTATGCCCGCCGCTATCGCCTCCGCATCGACGCCCTGCGCGCCGCCGAGACCCGGCTCGGGGCCGGCGAGGCCCTGACCCGCGCCGCCGCGCACCAGCTGTTCCGCCTGATGGCGATCAAGGACGAGTACGAGGTGGCCCGCCTCTATACCGACGGCCGCTTCGCCGCCGCGCTCGGCGCGACCTTCAAGGGCGGCAAGGCCAAGGTCTGGCTCGCCCCGCCGCTCCTTGCCCCCAAGGGCGCCGACGGCAAGCCGCGCAAGATCGCCTTCGACGGGGCCCTGATGAACCGCCTCTTCCCCGTCCTGGCGCGTCTCA
>JAGWSE010000211.1 GCA_028869395.1 Alphaproteobacteria bacterium
AACGCCGCCTGGATCGACTGGCGCTCGAGCGGGTCGTTGCAGTCGGAGGTCCAGATGCGATCGGTTCGCCGCAGGATCTCGTAGTCGGCGCGGCCGCCTCCGGAGGCGCAGGATTCGATCTCCACCGTCGGATGGGCCGCGCGCAGGCGATCCATCAGGGCATAGACCGCCAGGACCTGAGCGCGGCTCGCCGGGCGTCCGCCGCTCGCCGGATGCGTCAGGTCGCGGTTCATGTCCCACTTCAGGTAGGCGATGGGTTGGGCCGACAGCAGCGCGTCCAGCTGCCGGAAGATCGCCTCGGAGACCTCGGACCGGGTGAGGTCGAGCACGTACTGCCCGCGTCCGAGCGGCTGGACTCGGCCGGGCTCGCCCAGCACCCAGTCGGGATGGGCGCGAAGCAGCTCCGAGTCCGCGTTGGCCATCTCCGGCTCGACCCACAGCCCGAACTCCAGGCCCTGGGCCCGAACATGGTCGACCAGCGGGCCGAGCCCCTGCGGATACTTGACCGGGTCGGGGGTCCAGTCGCCGAGCGAGGTGGTGTCGTCGTTGCGGCCCTTGAACCAGCCGTCATCGAGCACGAAGCGCTCCGCGCCCACCTCCGCGGCGAGTTCGGCCAGGGCGGCGAGCTCGGCAGGCTCGTGCCGGAAGTAGACGGCTTCCCAGGTGTTGAAGTGTACGGGCCGCGACTTGCCCCGCAGCCGTCCGCCGAGGATCCGGTCGCGGACGAAGGGATGCAGGCGCTCGGAGAGCCCGTTCAGGCCGGCGTCCGAGCGGGCGGCGTAGAGCCAAGGCGTCGCATAGGCCTCGCCGGGCGCGAGCGTGACCTCGCCGGGCCAAAACAGCTCCCCGGCCTGCACCTGGATGCGCCCGTCGCGCAGGCGCTCGGCGAGAAGCCTGTGATCGCCGCTCCAGGCCAGGTGGAGCCCCAGGAGTTCGCCATGATCATCGCCGAACCCGGGCTCGCCGATGACCAGGAACGGCGGGGCGTGGTGGGAAGTGCGGCCGGTCCGGCTTTCGGAGGTCCAGGCGCCGGGCGGCAGCGCGAGGCGCCGGGCGTCGAACTCGCGCGCCCAGCGCCCGCCGAAGGCGAGCAGTTCGTCGCCGGTCGCCGGCAGCGCCACGGCGCTCAGCCAGTCGAGCGAGAGCGGCTGGTCGGACCGGTTGCGCAGGGTGGAGCGGAAGCCGACCACGCCGGTGGCGGCGTCCAGCTCGATCTCGAGGTCCACGCCCAGTCCCGCTCGTGGATCGACCAGCCGGACGCGCGCGGCCTGCCCTTGGCGCTCGAGGCCTTCCGCCGACATCTGGCTGACGAAGCCGCCGTCCGGCCTGTGGAAGGCCGCCGCCGGATGGCCCGTGAAGCCGCCGCCGGCCTCCGGGAGCAGGTCAAAGGCCTCCCCCTGGTCGAGCATCCCGTGCGGGACCGCTCGCTCGAGCAAGCGGGCGTCCATCGGGGGCGCCTTCCCCGGAAGCCCCGGACCCCAGTATGCGATCTGCGGCCGCCCC
This sequence comes from Alphaproteobacteria bacterium, assembly GCA_028869395.1. GTDB lineage: Bacteria > Pseudomonadota > Alphaproteobacteria > Caulobacterales > Caulobacteraceae > Phenylobacterium. The sequence goes on from JAGWSE010000211.1 coordinate 1,504, forward strand.
GAGCGCACGGCTACGACAAGGGACTGCCCGCCGCCGTCCAGCCGCAAGTCCTTCTGCACTAGGCGGCCCCCTCGGGGGCCGCGCCCTGGAAGCCGATCGCCGCACGACGGCCGAACAGCCATCGGTTCACGGTCAGGCCGAACAGCACGCAGGCGATCAGGGTGATCAGCATCAGGTGGATGTAGTGCAATGGCGTCCAGATCCAGGTGAAGACCGCGTAGAGACCCACCCCGAAGACCACCGCCGACATGGCGGCCCTGGCGTCGACGTTGCGGAACGCCAGTCCCAGGATGAAGGCCGAGAGGATGGGCATGGAGAGCAGGCCGTTGAGCTGCTGCACGAGATTGATGATCGAGGCCGCGCCCGAATAGACGGGCACGAGCAGCACGGAGAACGCCATGAAGGCCAGGGACATGATGGTGTTCAGACGCCCGACGTCGGGCTTCGAGGTCAGGAACTTCTCGTGCAGATCGCAGACGTAGAGCGTCACCGACGAGTTCAGCAGCGAGATGTAGCCGGTGAGCACCGCGGCGGCCATGAACGCCGCGAAGGCGCCGGAGAGCCAGGCTGGCATGACCGCGGCGACGACCCGGCCGTAGGTGGCGTCGCCCGCGCGCCCGAACAGCTTGTAGGCGCACACGCCCGGCACGACCACGATGGCCGGCACGAGCAGCAGCCGGATGACCATGGCGGCCAGCACCCCGCGCTGCCCCTCGCGCAGGTTGGGCGCGGCCATGGCCCGCTGGGTGATGGTCTGGTTGGTGCTCCAGTAGAACATCTGGATGAAGATCATCCCGGTGAAGAGGGTCTGCCACGGGATCGGTGAGGCCGGCGAGCCGATCATGCTGAGGCGCTCGGGCGGGATCCCCGACAAATCGAAATGGATCGCGCGCAGCGCCAGGACCGTCACCAGCGCCGCCATCCCGAGGATCCCGACACCGGCGAAGGTGTCGTAGACCGCCACGGCGCGCAGCCCGCCGGAGATGGCGTAGGACGCGCCGACCAATGCGAGCACGGCCGCGATCCCGATCAGCGGGAAGCCGGTCCCGAACATCGACCTCAGGAACAGCGCGCCCGTGTAGAGGTGGATGGGCAGGTAGATGAACACGTTGCCGAGCAGGAACAGCACCGAGACCGTCGCCCGCAGGTGCTTGGAGCCGTACTTGCGCTCGAGCAGCTCGGTCGTGGTGGTGCAGTTGTTGCGGAAGTAGATGGGCAGGAAGATCAGCGCCAGCATGGCGAGCCCGGCGAGCGCCGACAGCTCCCACCAGGACACGACGAGCATCTGGTCGCCGTTCATCCCGACCAGCTGGTCGGTGGAGAGGTTCGTGAGCGTGATCGAACCCGCGATGAAGGGCCAGGTGAGGTTACGCCCCGCCAGGAAGTACTCGGCATTGCCGTCGCGCGAGCGGCCGCCCATCCGCGACACCTGCCACCAGGTGGCCAGCGCCATGAGCGCCGTCAGCCCGAGGAACACCAACCCCTGGATCGCGCCGCCGGACATGCCTTTCCCCCCGGCGGGACAGTAGGCCGCGAACGGCGCGGGCGCCTAGCGGGTCCCGGAGCGTCCGGAACCCTGGATTTTCACATTCGTTGGTCTCGCCGGCGCGAGGCGCGGTCTGCTTCCGAAGCTGCGGCGCGCACGGAGAGGCTGAGATGGATCCCGTCCCCCTGATCGCCATCGGCGTGATCGTGCTTCTGGCGATCGCCGCGGTCGTCTACATGCAGCGCCGCTCACGGAGCCTGCGCGAGCGGTTCGGACCGGAGTACGGGCGCGCCGTGGAGGAGACCGGTGGCCGGCTCAAGGCCGAGGCCGAGCTGCGCCAGCGCGAGAAGCGGATCGAGAAGCTCGACATCCGCCCGCTGGATCCGGCCGACCGCAGCCGCCTCATCGCCCGCTGGCGCGATGTCCAGGCGCAGTTCGTCGACGATCCCGGCGCGGCGATCACCGCCGCGGACCGGCTTCTGGGCGAGGTGATGGCGAAGCGCGGCTACCCGGTGGTCGACTTCGAGCAGCGCGCGGCCGATCTCTCGGTGGAGCATCCCGAGGTGGTGGAGAACTATCGCGCGGCCCACGACATCGCCCTGCGCCACGAGCGCGGCCAGGCCGACACCGAGGACCTTCGCCAGGCGATGATCCACTGCAAGACCCTGTTCGAGGACCTCGTCGGGCTTCCCGACGGCCGCGACCGGGGCGAGCCGCTGCGTGCGGAGCGCCGGCCGCGGGCCTGATCCGGCGGCCGGCGTCGAGGCGAGCGATCGCGCCCAGGCTTGAGGGATGACCGCCGCGGCGGCGTCATGATGTCAGGTGGACGCGCAGGCCCGGGAGTCATTGCGCCGACGATCTGTGAGAATCTAACCATAAGCCACTGAATATTATGAATATTTATGTCGGGTTAGGAACTTGCTCGGATATTGACCGCGTCTGATCCAGAGGAGACAGGACAATGGAGAGCATCCGAAACGTGGGCGGTCAGCTTCCGCCGACATCCCACCAGGCCGCTGCGACATCTCCGGTTCCGGCGGCGCGCGACTCCGACGGCGACCATGATGGAAGCGCCGGCCCGGCGCCGGCGGCTACCCCTCCTGGCGTCGGGGTCAACCTGGACACCAAGGCGTAGGACGGAGCCGGCGGGGCGAAGACCTCGCCGGCTGCCTTCGACGCGTCAGGCGCTGATGGCCGCCTTCAGGTGCTGGGCGAACCAGGCCGTGGCGAGCTCCGTGACCTTTTCCAGTGCGCCGGGCTCCCCAAAGAGGTGGGTGGCGCCTCGCACCACCTTAAGCTCGCAGTCCGCCCGCATGCGAAGCATCGCCTCGCGATTCATGGCCAGCACCTGCTCGTCCTCGCCGCCGACGATCAGCAGGGTCGGGGCCCGCAGGAAGTCCAGGGCCTCGTGAGCCAGGTCCGGCCGGCCCCCGCGCGAGACCACGGCGCCCACCTGGCCCGGCCGTGAGGCGGCCGCGCTGATCGCCGCAGCTGCGCCCGTGCTCGCGCCGAAGAGGCCGATCGGCAGGCATTGCAGCTCAGGTTTCGCGCGAGCCCACGCGATGGCGTCCAGCAACCGCTCACTCAGCAGCTCGATGTCGAAGACCTTGGCGCGCTGCGGCGCCTCCGTTTCGGTCAGCAAGTCGAGCAGAAGGGT
>JAGWSE010000212.1 GCA_028869395.1 Alphaproteobacteria bacterium
CCTGAAGCCGTCCCCGAAGGACGTGCAGGAGCTCTACCTGGGGTCGCTCCGGGCCTTCGGCATCGATCCCCTCCAGCACGACATCCGCTTCGTGGAGGACGACTGGGAGTCGCCCACGCTCGGCGCCTGGGGGCTCGGCTGGGAGGTCTGGTGCGACGGGATGGAGATCACCCAGTACACCTACTTCCAGCAGGTGGGCGGGCTGGACGTGCAGCCGACGGCGGGCGAGCTCACCATCGGCCTGGAGCGGCTGAGCCTCTATCTGCAGAACGTCGACAGCGTCTATGACCTGCGGTTCAATGACGAGTTCAGCTATGGCGACGTGTTCCTCGCCAACGAGCAGCAGTTTTCCGCGTTCGAGCTGGATGTCGCCGACGTCGCGACCTTGAAACGACAGTTCGAGGACATGGAGCGGGAAGTCCCGCGCATCCTCTCCGCGCGCGGGCGGCTGGGCGAGCAACTGGTGTTGCCGGCCTACGACCACGTGCTGAAGGCGAGCCACCTCTTCAACATCATGGATGCGCGCGGGGCGATCGCGGTCGCCGAGCGGCAGAGCTACATCGGCCGCATCCGCGACCTCGCCAAGATGTGCGCCGAGGCCTACGTCGCGCAGCAGGGCGGGAACGCCTGATGCCCCAGCTTCTCCTCGAACTCTTCTCCGAAGAGATACCGGCGCGCATGCAGGCGCAGGCCGCGCGCGATCTCGAGCGCATGGCCCGCGAGAAGCTGGCGGCGGAAGGCTTCATCCCCGAGGCGGTCAAGACATTCGGCGGGCCGCGGCGGCTGACCCTGGTGGTGGAAGGTCTGCCGCCCGCCCAGGCCGACCGGCGCGAGGAACGAAAAGGGCCGCGCGTGGGCGCGCCGGAGCAGGCGCTGGCCGGCTTCCTGCGCTCGACGGGGCTCGCCAAGGAGCAGCTGGTCGAGCGCGATGGCGTCTATTTCGCCGAGCTCCATCGGCCGGGCCGTCCGACCGCCGAGATCGTGGCCGAGATGGTCGACGCGATTGTCCGCGGCTTCCCATGGCCGAAGTCGATGACCTGGGGGACCGGGACGCTCCGTTGGGTGAGGCCGCTGCGGCGGATCCTGTGCGTCTTCGATCGCCAGACCGTGCCCTTCGAGGTTGACGGAATCCCGAGCGGCGACGTGACCGAGGGCCACCGGTTCATGGGCCCTGGGCAGCCGTTCCGGGCCCGCGATTTCGACGAGTATCAGCAGGGGCTGGCGCGCCATTACGTCGTGCTCGACCCGGAAGAGCGGAAGTCGATCATCATGGACGCGGCCCGCACGCTCGCCTTCGCGCGCGGCTACGAGCTGGTGGAGGACGAGGGCTTGCTGGACGAGGTCGCAGGCCTCGCCGAATGGCCCGTGCCGATCCTGGGGGACATGGACCCGGCGTTCCTCGACCTGCCGCCGGAGGTGATCCGCACCTCGATGCGGGTTCATCAGCGCTATTTCGCCGTCCGCGACGGCCGCACCGGCTTCCTCGTGCCGCACTTCATCACCGTGGCCAATATCGAGGCCGAGGACGGTGGCAAGACCATCGCGACCGGCAACGCACGGGTGCTGTCCGCCCGCCTTAACGACGCCAGGTTCTTCTGGGAAGCGGACAAGAGGATTCCGCTGGAAGATCGGCTCGCCAAGCTGAAGGGGGTCACCTTCCACGCCAAGCTCGGCACCATGGCCGAGCGGGCGGGCCGGATCGAGGCGCTCGCCGGCCGGATCGCGCCCTATGTCCGCGACGACGCCCAGACGAAGGCGTGGGCCACCCTGGCGGCGGCGCTCTGCAAGGCGGACCTGGTCTCGGGAATGGTTGGCGAATTCCCCGAGCTCCAGGGGGTCATGGGCGCCTATTACGCCGAGGCGCAGGGCTACGATCCCGAGGTCGTCGACGCCATTCGCCACCATTACAAGCCGCAGGGACCGAACGACGCCGTCCCGGTCCAGGCGGCGGCCGCGACGGTGGCGCTCGCCGACAAGCTGGACACGCTCGTCAGCTTCTTCTCAATCGGTGAGAGGCCGACGGGCTCGCGAGACCCCTACGCGCTGCGGCGCGCGGCGATCGGAGTGATCCGCATCCTGCTGCAGTCGCGCACGCGCCTGCCGCTCAAGGAGTTCGTCTCCGACGAGCTGCTGGCCTTCTTCGCCGAACGGCTGAAGGTGCAGCTGCGGGAGGACGGGCAGCGCCACGACCTGGTGGATGCGGTGTTCGCGCTGGGCGATGACGACATCGTCAGAATCGTGAGCCGGATCAACGCGCTCGACGATTTCCTTCGGACCGAGGATGGGGCCAACCTGTTGGCCGGCTACAAGCGCGCCGTGAACATCCTGAAGGCGGAGGAGAAGAAGGGGGCGCTGCCGACCGGCGAGCCGGCCGACATGGCGGGCGCGCCACCGGAAGAGGCGGGGTTGATCAACGCCCTCGGCCACGCGGAGATCGAGATCGGCAAGGCGCTGGGCAAGGAAGCCTTCCAGGCCGCCATGCGAGAGCTCGCCGCGCTCCGCGCGCCCGTGGACGCCTTTTTCGACAAGGTGCTAGTGAACTCCGACGTCGCTGCGGAACGGGACAACCGCTTGCGGCTTCTAGCTAAGGTTCGCGACGCCATGGGGCGCGTGGCGGACTTCAGCCAGGTCACAGGGTAGGGTCTCGCCGACGCGCGAGACCGAGCGGAGATATCGATGGCGGTCGGTACGATGGTCGAGACGCGTTGGGTCTACACCTTCGGCGGAGGGCGCGCGGACGGCGACGCCTCCATGAAGAACTTGCTGGGCGGCAAGGGCGCCAACCTGGCCGAGATGTCGGCGCTGGGCCTGCCCGTGCCCCCGGGCTTCACCATCACGACCGAGTGCTGCACCCACTACTACGCGGAGGGCCGCACCTATCCCGCCGACCTGAAGGACCAGGTCGCCAAGGGGTTGGCGCAGGTCGAGCAGATCACAGGCAAGACGTTCGGCGATCCGCTGAACCCGCTCCTGGTCTCGGTCCGCTCGGGCGCGCGCGCCTCGATGCCGGGCATGATGGACACGGTCTTGAACCTCGGCCTGAACGACGAGACCGCCGAAGGGCTGGCCAAGCTCGCGGGCGACCGGCGCTTCGCGTACGACAGCTATCGCCGCTTCATTCAGATGTACTCGAACGTCGTGCTGGGACTCGACCACCACATGTTCGAGGAAATCCTCGACGAGCATAAGGAGCGCCTCGACGTCACGATCGACACCGCGCTCTCGGCCGAGGATTGGGAAGCCGTCGTCGCCGACTACAAGAAGGCCGTCGAGGCCGAGCAGAGGAAGCCCTTCCCGCAGGACCCGCACGCCCAGCTCTGGGGCGCCATCGGCGCGGTTTTCGCCAGCTGGATGAACGACCGGGCGAAGTTCTATCGGCGCATGCACGACATCCCCGAGAGCTGGGGCACCGCCGTGAATGTCCAGGCCATGGTGTTCGGCAACATGGGCGAGACCTCGGCCACGGGCGTCGCCTTCACCCGCAACCCGTCGACCGGCGAACACAAGCTCTACGGCGAGTTCCTGATCAACGCCCAGGGCGAGGACGTGGTCGCGGGCCTGCGCACGCCGCAGTCCCTGACCAAGGCCGCCCGCGAGGAGATGGGCGAGGCCCAGCCCTCGATGGAGGAGACGTTCCC
>JAGWSE010000213.1 GCA_028869395.1 Alphaproteobacteria bacterium
ACCTGTTCGGGTGGCCGCCGCCCGGGCACCCCTACTGGAACCAGCAGACCCTGTCGGACGTGGCCCTGCGCTACCCGGGGATCGACCTTTCGCCCTACGGCGCCAAGACGCCCGCGCAGGCGCCGGCCCCGGCCGAAGCCTAGCGCTCCGTCACCGTCAGCTTCCTGACGGTCAGTTCGTCGACCTCGAGCCGGCCCACCCGCAGGCGGCCCACGGCCAGGCGGCCGATCGCCAGGCGCCCGATGGCGAGCGCCCCGATCGCCAGTGCCCCCAGCGCCGCCGCGCCGATGGCGGTCGCGAGCCAGGCCTGGGCGGGGACCGGCCGCCTGAACGGCAGGGGCTCCCGGCTCCGGCGCGGACTCATTGCGCGGCCTCCAGCGCCGCCTCCACCTCTGCGATCACGCCAGCCCAGTCCGCCACGCCGCGCTCCAGCACCTGGGCGTCGGTCAGCGTCTGGTAGGCTGCGGATTGGGGCTCGGACACGCTCTGATCGGGAAGGCTGGAGGACGGCCCCCATTGGAGCGCCCGCCAGGGGGCGAGGCAAGCGCGGCCTCAGGCGGCCTTTTGAAGCTCCAGTTTCACGCGCTCGGCGAGCGTCTTGATGTCGATCGGCTTGGGCAGGAAGGAGACGTTGCTCTCGCCCTCCAGCAGGTCGGAGAACTCGCTCTCGGCGTAGCCGGAGATGAACATCACCGGCGCGCCGCCCAGATAGGGCCTGGCCTGCTTGAGCAGGTCCGGGCCCTGCATGCCCGGCATGACCACGTCGGAGATCATCAGGTCGATCTCGCCGGCATGGCTCTCGGCGAGCTCGAGCGCCTCCTCGCCGCTGGCGGCCTCGATGACGTCGTAGCCGCGGGCGCGCAGCAGCTTGGCCGCGACGCCGCGCACTGCGTCCTCATCCTCCACGAACAGGATGCGGCCCGCACCGGAGAGGTCGCGCGCCGTCGGACGCTTGGAGACGATCGGTTGCGGCGCAGCCTGGATGACCGCGGCCTCGTGGTGGACCGGCAGGAAGATGCGGAAGGCCGCGCCCTCGCCGGGCCGGGAGTCGACCGAGATCCAGCCGTCGGACTGCTTGACGATCCCGTAGACGGTGGCGAGACCCAGGCCCGTCCCCTCGCCCACCGGCTTGGTGGTGAAGAAGGGATCGAAGATCTTGTCCATCACCTCCGGCGGGATGCCGGGGCCGTCGTCGGAGACCTCGATCAGCGCCTGGTCGCCTTGCCCGGTGGGATAGCCCATGGCGCGGGCCTGCTCCTGGCTGACGCGCGCGGTGCGGATCCTCACCGCCCCGCCGCCGTGGGCGCGAACCGCGTCACGGGCGTTGACGGCGAGGTTCATCACCGCCGTCTCGAGCTGCCCGCGGTCGACGCGCACCTGCGGCAGGTTCCGCCCATATTCGGTGGACAGCTTCACGTCCTCGTAGAGCACGCGGCGCAGCAGGACCTCGAACTCGCTGATCAGTTCGCCCAGGTCGAGGATCTCACGCTGGACGGTCTGCTTGCGCGAGAAGGCCAGCAGCTTGCGCACCAGATCCGCGGCGCGGGTGGAGATCTGGCGGATTTCGTTCAGCCCCTCGTAGGAGGGATCTCCCACCGGGTGGCGCGCGGCCAGGACGTCGAGCTGCATGAAGACGGCGGTGAGCAGGTTGTTGAAGTCGTGGGCCACGCCGCCGGCGAGCTGGCCGATGGCCTGCATCTTCTGGCTTTGCGCGAGCTGCTGCTCGATCTGCTTCTGCTCGGAGACGTCCACCAGGTAGGCAACCCAGCGGCCGTCGGTCTTCGTCAGATAGAGCTGGGCGATGCGGGCGGGATCGCGGGCGAGCCGCACCTCGACGGGCGCTCCGCCTGTCCCGCCCCTGGCGATCCGCGCGGCGGCCTCGGCGCGGGACGCGGGCTCGATCAGCTCGCCGAACGCCTGGCCCGCCTGCCCGCCGCCGGCGACCGCCTTCAGGGCGGGGTTGGTCTCAAGGATCGTGGCCTCGAATGGATCCTCGCCCTCCAGCAGGGCCGCGCCGAACGGCGAGGCGGCGGCGAAGGCGTCGAGCACCTGGGGCGGCGGCGGGGCGGCGCCGGCGACGGCCTGGATCACCTCCATCGCCGCGGCGGGCAGCGCAAGCGTCGAGGCCGCTCCGGCCAGCCTGACCAGGAAGCGGCGCGGCGCGAGCGGGGTGATGAGCGCCTGGTGCTCCGCGCCGTTGGCCCTCAGGCTCGCATGCCCCACCTCGCCGCGGCGGGCGGCCGTGAGCGCGGAGAACAGGCTGGCGGCGGAGGCGCCGCCCTTGGGCAGGCGCGGCGCCTTGCCCATGGTCTCGCGCCAGGCTGGGTTCGCGGCGACGATGCGGCCGTCGGGAGCCGCGACGGCGGCGGGCTCGGTCAGCGCGGCGATGAAGCGCTCGGCGCCCGGCTCGGCCTCCGCGGCGGGCTCGGCGCCGGCGCGCAGGACGAACAGGCCGAGGAAGGCGACGCCCGCCAGCCCGATCAGCAGCATCAGGCCCGCCAGCGTCGCCGGCCCGGCGTTCAGCATCGGCGCGCCGGCGAACACCACCGCGATCAGGAAGAAGACCACCGCCGCTGTGCTCAGCGGATCGAGGCGGCCTCGCGGGCTCTTGTCTGCGGCCGGTTCGGCCATGGCGGCGCTCATCGCCTCCGAATCAGTATTACGCATTGTCTCACAAGGCCTTGGCGGCCGCACGGCGTCCGGTCGACAGGATGAAGCCGATGATCTTGGCGACGGCCTCGAAGTGGGCCTGCGGGATCATCTCGTCGACCTCCACGGCGGCGTAGAGGGCGCGCGCCAGCGGCGGATCCTCGACCACCGGCACCTTCGCCTCCTCGGCGATCTCGCGGATCTTGAGCGCCAGGCTGTCCAGGCCCTTGGCGACGCAGACGGGAGCGGCGTCCTCGCCCTGTTCGTACTTCAGCGCCACGGCGTAGTGGGTCGGGTTCATGATCACCACCGTCGCGGTCGGCACCGCCTGCATCATCCGCCGCCGGGCGGCCTCGGCGCGCTTCTGCTTCTGCTTGGCCTTGACGTGGGGGTCGCCTTCGGATTGGCGGTAGTCCTCCTTCAGCTCCTCCTTGGTCATCCGCATGCGGGCCATATAGCGCTGGCGCTGCCAGAACCAGTCGGCGCCGGCGACGACCAGCATCAGCGCCAGCACGGCGAACACCAGGCGGCGCAGCACGTCGGCGGCGAAGGGCAGCATCTCCACCGGCGCCATGCGCGCGAGGCCCGCCATCTCCTGGACGTGCGGCTTCAGCACCCACCAGCCGATCGCGCCCACGGCGAACACCTTGGCGAGCGACTTCAGGAAGTTCACCAGCCCGTCGAGGCCGAAAATCCGCTTGAACCCGGCTATCGGCGAGACCTTGCCGAAGTCGGGCTTCAGCCGGTCGGGCGTGAACAGGAAGCCGGTCTGCACGAGGTTTCCGGCCACCCCGGCCACCGCCGCGGCGAACATCACCGCCGCGAGGATCGGGGCCGCCGCGAGACCCGCATGGCGCGCCACCTCGACCGCGCCGTCGCCGGTCAGATTGATGGAGTCGGCGTTGGCGAGGAACGGAACGAGCGCCTCGGCGAGCCGCCGGGCCATCAATCCCCCGGCGATGGCGATCACACCCGCGGCGCCGGCCAGGGAGGCGAGCGTCCCCAGGTCCTGGGTCTTGGCGACGTCGCCGTGCTCGCGGGCCCGTTCCAGCTTCCGGGCTGTCGGTTCCTCTGTCCTCGATTCGGCGTCGTGGGCGTCGCTCACCGGTCAGGCTCCGAACGGGGCGAGGAGCTCGCGGTAGCGGTCCACCCAGACCATGCCGATGGCGCCCAGGCTGAGGGCGAAGATGGCCAGGCCCAGAAGCACCTGCAGCGGCGCGGCGACGAAGAACACCTGGAACTGCGGCATGACGCGGGCGACCAGGCCGGTGGCGATCGAGAACACCAGCGAGAAGACCAGCACCGGCGCCGAGAGCTGCAGGCCGAGGGCGAAGGAGCGGCTGACCGTCTGGATGGCGAGCTGGCCGGCGTCGGCCACCGGTACGGGGCGGGCGAAGGGGAAGACCTGATACGACTTCACGATCGCGGCGATGAACAGGTGATGCAGGTCGGTGGTCATGACCAGCAGCAGGCCGATCAGGCCGAGGAAGGTCGAAAGGCTCGCGCTCGGCTGCGCCTCCGTCGGGTTGGCGGTCTGCGAGAAGGACAGCGTCGTCTGGATGGAGACGATCTCGCCGGCCGCCATCAGCGAGGTCATGAAGAGCCGCAGGATGCCGCCCAGCATCAGGCCGATCAGCACCTCCTTGATGATCGCCCCGCCGATGCCGCCCACGTCCGCGGGGATCGCCGGGACCGAGGGACCGACCAGCGGAAACAGGACCAGCGCGAAGACGAAGGCGAAGGCGAGCCTGACCTGCGCCGGCACGAACGCCTCGCCGATGCCGGGGATCAGCATGAGGATCGCGCCGAGCCGGGCGAAGATCAGCCCCGCGGCGTAGACCTGCTGCGCTGTGGCGAAGTGCTCCATGGGCGCAAGGCCCGCCCTACATGCCCGCGATGCGGGCGGCGATCTGGCGCATGAACCCGCCCATCAGGGCGCCCATCAACGGCAGGAAGATGAGCAGGCTGATGAAGATCGCCACGATCTTCGGCGCGTAGACGAGGGTGGCTTCCTGGATCTGGGTCAGGGCCTGCAGGAGGCCGATGCCGACGCCGACCACCAGGCCCACGATCAGGATCGGCGCGGAGAGCTGGATCGTCAGCCAGATGGCATCGCGTCCGACGTCCAGAACCTCGGCGCCGTTCATGGAAACCCCTTCGAAATCAACTGGAATCGGACGGCCGCGCCGCCCTTCGCACCTTCGGCGGGTATGGTTAACGAAGGGCTACTTTCGCGCCCGCGCGCCCCGGACGGCGCGCCCCGGCGGCGCTGGTCGAAACACTTTTGCGAGATCGGGGGACCGCGGCGGCGCCTTTCCCGTTCTCAGGCGCCGGAGAGGTGTTTGAAAGGCTGACGCATGTTGAAGAGCCTGGCCGCCGTGGCGGTGGCGCTGATCGCCACACCGGCCTTCGCCGAGACCTGGCACGTGATGGGCGCAACGCCCGCGGAACTGCTGATGATGGAGACCGACACCCGTTCGGTGCTGCCCAATGGCGACGTGGTCGTGTGGACCTCGTCGGTGAAGACGACGCCCGCGAAGGAGCCGGTGGTGAAGGCGCTCTGGGAGGTCTCCTGCCGCGGCGAGCCGAGGATCCGGCCGAAGATGATCGTCTGGTACGATTACAACATGATCTCGAAGGACAGCTGGGTCGCCGGCGCCAAGGACGGCAAGTTCCAGCCCGTCGTTCCCGGCTCGCGCGGCGAGATGACCTACCAGTACGCCTGCGGGAAGAAGACCTGGCCGATCGCCGTGCAGGGCAGCTTCGCGCACGTCACCAACGCCTACGCCAGCGCGGTGGAGAAGCTGGCCACGCTGGAGACCCGCGACGCCTCGCTGGTGCAGCCCCAATAGGCGGTCAGAGCCCGAGCTTTCGGCGCAGCGCAGACGCGGCCTGGGCGGGCGTGAGCTTGTCCCGGTCGCGGTCGACGGTGAGGTTCGCCTGGCGCATCGCCTCGACCGGGATCTTGCCGATCAGCGGCTGCAGGGCCGCGAGCAGCCGTCGGTCGTGGGCGCGCTTGGGAGACACCAGGATCACGGCGTCGTAGGGCGGGATGGCGCCCTTCGGATCGCTCAGCACCACGAGGTGGTCGGCGGCGATGCGGCCGTCCGAGGAGAAGGCCGAGATCACGTCGGCCTCGCCGCCCAGCAGCGCCCGGTACATGAAGGTGGGCTGGTAGGAGCGCTCGGCCCTGAAGCGGAGCCCATAGGCGTCCCGGACGGCCCGCCATTCCGGTCGCGAGAGGAACTCCAGGTCCGAACCCAGGGTCAGGCGCGGGGCGACGCGGGCGAGGTCGGCGATCGAGGTCACGTGCAGGGCCGCCGCCCGGTCGGGCCGCATGACGAAGGCGTAGGCGTTCTCGAACCCCAGCGATCCCAGGATCACGACGCCGTCGCGGCGCTTCAGCTCGGCGGTGAGCTGGTCCAGCACCGCCTTGCGGCCGGGGTTGTCGGTGCGATGGAGGATGTTGGTCCAGAGGGTTCCGGAGTAGTCGACGTAGGCGTCGATGTCGCCGGCCGCCAGCGCCCGGTAGGCGACGGCCGAGCCCAGGTCCTCCTTGCGGCGGACCTGAGCGCCGGCGTCCTCCAGCCGGTCGGCCATCAGCTCGGCCAGGATGTACTGCTCGGAGAAGTTCTTGGCGCCGATCACGTAGGTCGCGCCCTGCCCGAACCGGACGAGCGGCAGGACGGCCACCGCAACGCCGACCGCGAGCCCCGCCAGGCCGGCGACCGCCAGCCCGCGCCGGCGTCGGCGGGCGCCCGCCTCGACGAGGCCCAGGAGCTGATCGGCCGCGAGCGCCAGTCCGGCCGAGGCGGCGCACCCGAACAGCACGAAGACCCAGTTCTCCGT
>JAGWSE010000024.1 GCA_028869395.1 Alphaproteobacteria bacterium
GAACTCGGTCAGGAAGCCGAAATCAAGCTGCGCACCCAGATGCTGTTCGAGGCCTATCTTTCCAACTATCCGCAGGCCATCTTCGAGGGCTGGGGCCTCGACGCGCTGCAGGCCAGGGCGCGCGATCAGATCCGCATCCTCCTGGCCGGCGCCCGCCGCGGCTGACACCTTCCGCCGAGCACGCTGTTGGACGCCGCCGAACCTCGCCACATCGCCCGGAACCCCCGCCGCCCGGCGGGGGATGCCGACGTGCGGCCGAGGCAGGCGCAGAAGGCGGCCACCCGCAGCCGCGTGCTGGACGCCGCCCGGGAGCTCTTCGACACCCAGGGCTATCAGGGCACCACCATCCGCGAGATCGCCCGCCACGCCGGCGTCTCGGTGGGCAGCGTGTTCACCAGCTTCTCCTCCAAGGGCGAGATCCTCAGCCAGGTGATGGAGGAGCGGCTCGACCGCCTCTACGCCGAGCTCGACCGCGTGGCGCCGCACCTGCGCGGGTCGACGGTCGACCGGCTGCGCTCCATCTACGGCATCTTCTTCGCCTTCGAGTCGCCGCGGACGAAGCTGTTCCTGTCGCACATCAGCGCCGCCTTCGACTGGACCCTGCCGGCGACGGCCAAGCCCTATGGCAGCAATGAGCGGGTGCGCGGGCTGCTGCTCGAGACCCTCAGGAAGGGCGTCGAGCTGGGCGACGTGGATCCCCGGGCGGACCTCGCCGGCTATGTCGAGATGCTGATCGCCGCCTATGCGTGGACCTACCGCCTGGTGGTCACCCAGGGCGCCGACGCCAAGTCGATGACCGAGACCATGGACCGCCAGATCGCCCTGATCGCGGCGGGTTTCGCGCCGCGCGCCTCCTAGGGCGGCGTTTCAATTGGCGCCTTCCAGCAGGCGCCTGGCGATCACCTGGGCCTGGATCTCGCCGGCCCCTTCGAAGATGTTCAGGATGCGCGCGTCGGCGAGCAGGCGGCTGACCGGCTGCTCCACCGCGAATCCCGTCCCGCCATGGATCTGCACCGCGTTGTCGGCCGCCGCCCAGGCGATGCGGGCTGCGGTGAGCTTGGCCATGCCGGCCTCCAGGTCGCAGCGGCGGCCCTCGTCCTTCGCCCTCGCGGCGAACCAGGCGAGACGCCGCGCGCCGGCGATCTCCGCGGCCATCATGGCGAGCTTGTTGGCGACGCGCGGAAAGCCGGCGATCGGCGCGCCGAACTGTCGCCGGGCCAGGGCGTAATCGAGGGCGAGGTCGAGGGCGTTCTGGGCCACGCCGATCGCGCGGGCCGCCGTCTGGATGCGGGCGCTCTCGAAGGTGGACATCAGCTGCACGAAGCCCTGGCCGGGCGTCCCGCCCAGCAGGTTGGCGTGCGGGGCCTCAAATGCGTCGAAGGCGATTTCGTATTCGCGCATGCCCCGATAGCCGATGACCGGGATCTCGCCGCCGCTCAGGCCGGGCGCCGGAAACGGATCGCCGTCCGTCCCGCGCGGCTTCTCGGCCAGGAACATCGAGAGCCCCCGGTGGTCCTTCGACCCGGGATCGGTGCGGACCAGAAGGGTCATCAGATCGGCGCGCGCCGCGTGGGTGATCCAGGTCTTGGCGCCGTATACCTTCCACACCTCGCCCTCGCGCACCGCGCGCGTGCGCAGGCTGGCGAGGTCTGAGCCCGCCTCCGGTTCGGTGAACACCGCGGTGGGAATGATCGCCCCGGAGGCGACGCCCGGCAGGAAGCGGGACTTCTGGTCCGGCGTGCCGTGCGCCAGGATGAGCTCGGCGGCGATCTCCGAGCGGGTTCCGAGCGAGCCGGTCCCGATCCATCCGCGCGACAGCGCCTCTGACACGACGCACATGGCGACCTTGCCGAGACCCGATCCCCCGAAGTCCTCCGGCGCCGTCAGGCCAAAGACGCCGAGCTCGCCCAGCGCCTCGATCAGCTGCAGCGGGATGAGGTCGTTGGCCAGGTGCCAGCCATGGGCGAAGGGGGCGATCTTCTCGGCCGCGAAGGCGGTGAACTGCTCGCGGATCGCCTCGAGGGTCTCGTCCAGGCCCGAGGTCTCCAGCGAGGGTCGCCCGCGCGCCTGCTCCAGGAGGATCACGATGCGGTCCTTGACCGCCTGGTTCGCGCCGGGGCGCAACGCCGAGAGCGGCGGCTCCAGCCGGGCGGCGGCCACGCCGAGGTCCGCGGGGCGGAACACCTCGCCCTGGTTCATCGGCACGCCGCCGGAAAGCTGGCTCAGGTACTCGTGGGCCAGGAGCTGGGCGGGCAGCGCCTCGGCCTCCCCGAAACGGCCCGTCGCATCCAGCTCGTGGGCCCAGGCGGCGGTCTGGCGCAACGTCTCGGCGTAGGCCGCGCACCAGGCCAGCCCGTGGGCGGCGTGCTGTTCCCGGTCGAGCGCCTTGCGGTCGAGCCGGCCCTCCGGCGCGACGCGGGCGGCGACCGCGTCCTTGAGTTCGCCGACCATCGCGTCGGCTGCGTCGGCGGCGCGGGCGAGAAGGGCGGGCAGGCTGGGCAGGATCAGCGTCATGGGCGCACTATAGGGCCGAGCTTGCCTTGCGCCGCGTCACGGCGTCTTGCTGTAGCGCTGTTCTTCGAAAGGCGCCCGCCATGATCGTCGTCCACCACCTCAACGATTCGCGCTCCGAGCGCATCCTGTGGCTGCTGGAGGAACTCGGGGTTCCCTATGAGGTCAAGCGTTACGCGCGCGACACCACGACCCGCCTGGCGCCCCCTGAGCTGGAAGCCATCCATCCGCTGGGCAAGAGCCCGGTGATCACCGATGGGGACCGCGTCGTCCACGAGTCCGGCGCGATCATCGACTACCTCATCCGACGCCACGGCGGCGGCCGGCTGGCCCCGGCGCTCGGGTCCGAGGCCTACGAGACCTACAACCAGTGGCTCCATTACGCGGAAGGCTCGGCGATGCTGCCGCTGATGCTCATGCTGTACGTGGGCCGGCTGGGCGAGGCGGGCGCGCCGCTCCAGCCGCGCATCGACAGCGAGATCGCCAACCACATGGGCTATGTGGACCAGGCGCTGGCCGGGCGGGACTGGCTGCTGAGCGAATTCTCCGCCGCCGACGTGCAGATGAGCTTCGTGGGCGAGGTGCTGGGCGCCTTCGGACGGCTCGACGCCTATCCGGCCATCGGGGCCTGGGTGAACCGGTTCCAGGCCCGCCCCGCCTACCAGAGCGCGCTCCAGAAAGGCGGCGCCTACAGCTTCGCCCGCGGCTGATCCCGGTCCATCCCGCGCCCTTGGCGTGACGCTGCACAGATGATATTGGCATTCTGCGTGCCATTTCTTTGATGCGTCCCGCGGGACGCGGCCCGGCGCTTTGGGAGGAGCGGATGGCGTCAGCCGCCAGGCTCAGGCTGGTCAGACCGGCGGCGGAACCCCCGGCGCGCGACGGCCGCCGTCGCCGCAGCCAGGACAGCCGTGCGCGCATCGTCGGCGCCATGCTGGAGCTGGTTCAGTCCGGCGAGGTCGCACCGGGCGCCGAACGGGTCGCCGCCCGCGCCGCGGTCGGCCTGCGCACCGTCTTCCGGCACTTCAAGGACATGGACAGCCTCTACCGCGAGATCGTGGAGAGGGTGGAAGGCGAGGTGGCCCCCATCCTCGAGGCGCCCGTGCAAGGCGCGACCTGGCGGGAGCGGCTGCTCAATCTGGCCGCCCGCCGGGCCGAGGTCTACGAGCGCATCGCGCCCTTCAAGCGCGCGGCCGAGGCGCACCGCCACCGGTCGGCCTATCTGCAGGCCTCCCAGGCGCGCCAGGTCCAGACCGCGCGCCGCATCCTCCTGCGTGAACTGCCCCCGGAGATCGCGGAGGACGCCGAGCGCGTGGAGATGCTGGACCTGATCCTGAGCTTCGAGGCCTGGAACCGCCTTCGCCGCGACCAGGGCCTGAGCGCTCGCCGCGCCGCCGAGGCCGTCCACACCGCCCTTCTCCGCCTTCTGAACTGAGCCTCGCCGCGCCAGCCGAAAAGGAGCTGCCGATGTCCTACAGGTCGCCTTCCGAGCCCGACTTCCCGGGCCGCATCGGCCGATTTCTCGCAGACTCCGAGCCGCACTGGCCCGCCGCCCCCACCGCGAAGGGCGCGCCGAACGTAGTGCTGGTGGTGCTCGACGACACCGGCTTCGCCCACCTCGGCTGCTACGGTTCGACCATCGAGACGCCGAACATCGACCGGCTCGCGGCGGAGGGGCTGCGGTATTCCGGGTTCCACACCACCGCGCTCTGCTCCTCCTCTCGGGCCTGCCTCCTGACCGGGCGCAACCACCACGCAGTGGGCGTCCGCGCGGTTTCCAACATGGACACCGGCTTCCCGAATACGCGCGGCGCGATCAGCCCCGCCGCGGCGACCGTGGCCGAGGTCCTGCGCGACGGCGGCTTCGCCACCTGCGCGGTGGGCAAGTGGCACCTGGCGCCCATGGCCGAAGCGACCGCCGCGGGTCCGTTCCGCAACTGGCCGCTGCAGAAGGGCTTCGACCGGTTCTACGGTTTCCTGCAGGGCGAGACGGACCAGTTCCACCCCGAGCTGACCTGCGACAACCACTTCATCGACCAGCCGAAGACGCCGCAGGAGGGCTACCACGTCTCCGAGGACCTGGTGGACCGCTCCATCGACTGGATCCGCGACCAGGTCTCGCTGGTGCCGGAGCGGCCGTTCTTCCTCTATCTCGCGTTCGGGGCGATGCATGCGCCACATCAGGCGCCGAAGGCCTTTCGCGAGAAGTACCGCGGCCGCTTCGACGCGGGCTGGGACGCTGCGCGGGACGCCTGGTTCGCCCGCCAGAAGGCGATGGGGGTCGTCCCGGCGGACACCGAACTCGCGCCGCGCAATCCGGGCGTGAAGCCCTGGAACGAGCTCAGCGACAAGGAGCAGCGCTTCGCCTGCCGTCTGCAGGAAGCCTTCGCCGCCATGCTGGACCACACCGACCAGCAGATCGGCCGCCTCGTCTCGTTCCTGCAGGAGATCGGGGTCTACGACGACACCCTGTTCGTCCTGGTCTCCGACAACGGCGCCAGCCAGGAAGGCGGCCAGCTCGGCACCATGGACGAGATGAAGCACTTCAACATGATGCCCGAGGACCTCGACGCGGCGATGGCCCGCCTCGACGACATCGGCGGGCCGGACAGCCACTCCAACATTCCCTGGGGTTGGGCCCAGGCCGGCAACACGCCGCTGAAGTGGTACAAGCAGAACACCCATGGCGGCGGCGTGCGCGATCCGCTGATCGTCCGCTGGCCGGGCGGCGTGAAGGATCCCGGCGCGATCCGCACGCAGTTCTGCCACGCGATCGACATCGCGCCCACGATCCTCGAGGTGGCCGGTCTCGCTGCACCTGAGACCTTCGCCGGCGTGCCCCAGATCCCGGTCCACGGCGTCAGCCTCAGGGCGAGCTTCGCCGATCCGAAAGCGCCGGTTTCCCGCTCGGTCCAGTACTTCGAGATGCTGGGCCACCGCGGCCTGTGGCAGGACGGCTGGAAGGCGGTCACGCACCACACCTCGGGCGTGCCGTTCGACAAGGACGACTGGGAACTCTACCACCTCGACGCCGACTTCTCGGAAAGCCGCGACCTGGCGGCGGAGCAGCCCGGTCGGTTGAAGGCGCTCGTCGAGGCCTGGTGGTCCGAGGCCGAGGCCAATGGAGCCCTGCCGCTCGACGAACGCGGCATGGCCGAGCTGTTCCGCGCCTCGCGTCGGCCGGGCCTGCCGACCTCGCGGCGGCGCTTCGTCTACTATCCGCCCGTGTCGCACATCGTCTCGGACGCCTCGCCTTCGGTGTTCCGCGGCTGGCGGATGACGGTCGAGCTCGACCACGTGGCGGGCGGCGACGGGGCGCTGGTCTCGCGCGGCAGCCTGAACTCCGGCTTCGTGCTCTACGTGAAGAACGGGCGGCTGGCCTTCGACTACAACGCCTTCCACGACCACACCCTGGTCACCGCGCCCTCGCCTCTGGCGCCTGGCGGGCGGCGGGTGGAGCTGTCCGTGGACCGCCAGCCGGACGCCTCAGGCAAGGTGACGCTCGCCGTCGACGGCGAGACCGTCGCCACCGGGACCATCCCGCTCATGCTGATGATCATCTCCAGCCTGGGGATGGACATCGGCCGCAGCCCGCGCCCGGTCAGCGACGACATCGTCACGCCCTTCGTCTACCCGGGCCGTATCCGCAAGGTCACCTTCGACCTGCCGCAGGCGCCTCCGGAGCTGGAGCGCAGGTCGCGCGAGGCGGAGCTGGCCGCGGCGCTCTCGCGCCAGTAGCGGCTTCTAGAACCCGCCCAGAGGGACGTGAACAGCCGCCAGTCCTTGTTCCCGGCGTCGAAAGGCGTGCGGGTGAGCGGTTTGGCGGCTTCGATGCGCAGCGACACGGCGTCAGCCCGCGACCGGCTGATCGTGAAGTCCACCATCGAGCTCGCCCACAGCCTGGGCATGGCCGTGGTGGCCGAAGGCGTCGAGAACCGGTTCGTGCTGGGCGCCCTGGCCGACATGGGCTGCGACGTGGCGCAAGGCTGGCTGTTCGCGCCGGCCCTGCCCCTCGATGAGTTCCGCGCCTTCCTCACTCGCGATGCGGCGCCCGGCGAGGCGCAGGCGGCCTAGAACCGGTCCGGGAAGGGATCGTCCAGCAGCCCGTCGAGGAAGTCGAACACCGCGGCCTTGGTCAGCGCGTGCGGGATCGCGGAGAAGTGGTCGCAGCCCGGCACGGTGACGCCGTGGCCCTGCGGGAAGATGCGCGCCAGCTCTTCCGGATCGCCGGCCCCGGAATCGCGCTGGCCCGCCACCACCAACACCGGCATGGGCAGCATGCGCATGGCGTCCGGATCGAGCGGCGGATTGGTCGCCTGGACGAAGGCGGCGAGCGCCTTTCGGTCCTCCCCCTGCTCGTCCGCGAACTGGCGGAAGCTGCGCAGCACGGGCTGGCCGATGCTCTCGGGATCGTCCGCCAGCATGGCCTCGGCCATCGGATTTCCGGTCACCGGCTCGCGCGGCTCCAGCAACTTGCCGCCCACGCCGCCCAGGATCAGGTTCGAGACCCGCTCCGGGGCGTCCAGCGCCGCCTGCAGCACCGTCCGCGTGCCCATGGAGTAGCCGAACAGGTCCGCGCGCTCGACACCCACGTGGTCCAACAGGGCCAGCAGGTCGGCGGCCAGCCGGGCGCGCGTATAGGCCTCCGGCTGGTAGAGCTTGGCGCTTTCGCCGTGGCCGCGCTGATCGAGGGCGACGACACGCGTCCCGCGCCGCTCGAAGGCGCCGTACCAGCCCGTCCTGCGCCATCCCTCGCTGCGGTTCGAGGTGAAGCCGTGGGCGAGCACGATGGTGCGCTCCGGCCCGCCCGCGGGGGTGATGTCGTCAAAGGCGAGGCTGACGCCGTCCGGCGTGGTGAAGCTGGTCATGGGGGGACGTTAGTCTTCCCTTCCTGTCCGCGGGAAGGGGGGAACCGCAGGCCGCCGTGCGCGGATGGGGGCGATCGAACCTCAGCTTCGCCAGCGGAGCGTCGCAGCCTGGACGGGGTTCCGGAACGGCCGCCCCTCGCGGCGGCTGGCCTCCCACTCGCGCTTGAGTTGGTGGTACCACTTGGCCTGCTTGTCGGCGTCGTCGATCCACATCAACGGCGGGTCGTATTTCAGCCCCTGGTTCTGCAGGTTCACCATGTCGCCGTCCTGGCGCAGGAAGGCGCGCGCGCCGGCGGCGATGAATGGCTTCAGGAGGAAGAAGGCCGGGTGGTCGGACCAGATGATCTGGGTGATCCGGGTCTTCGTCTCGCTCACCGGCGTCAGGCAGGTGAGCGACAGCACCTGCCGCTTGCCCACCGTCACGTGCTCCCAGCGCAGCCCCGGCAGCTGGAAGGTGATCTCCGTCAGCGGCTCGCCGCCGAGGACGGCATAGGCGCGCGAGTTCTTCGAGGGCTCGTGGCGGACCATGGAGAAGCCCGCCTCGCGCGGCTCGAACTTCTTCGCCTTCTCGTGCTGGCTCTTGGCCGAGCGCCACCACCACTGCTGGTGCACATAGGGGCCGTGCGCCGGGTCCATCAGCCCGACCACGGCGTGGTCGACGTGGGAATCGAAATCCATCCGGTCGACCAGCTTCGGCTTTCCACCTACCACGCCCGGGAACACCGGCGGCGGCCGGTCGGGCTCCGAGAGGCCGCGCGCATCGGCGGCCACCCAGACGAAGATCAGGCCCTGGCTCTCGGCCACCGGATAACGCCGCACCCGGATGCGCGAGGCCTCCAGCGCCTGGTCCTCCACCAGCGAGGGGATCGCCGCGCAGGCGCCGTCCTGTCCGAACCGCCAGCCGTGGTAGGGGCATTCGACCGTCTCGGCGCCAGAGGCCTCGCGGTGGAAGCGTCCGGCCGACAGCGGGGCGGCCCGGTGCGGGCAGATGTCCCTGAGCGCGAACAGCTGGCCGGATCTGGAGCGGCCGAGCATCACCGGCTCGCCCAGCATCTCGTAGCGTCGCAGCTCGCCCGGCTTCAATTCGGAGGCGAGCGCGGCGAAGTACCAGATGTCGGTCAGGAATCCCTGGCCGAAGCGGCTCTCCGTCCTCGCAACCTTGCTGTCGCCCTCGGCCATGCGCCGGGTTTAACCGCGCCTCTCGCGAGGCGGAAGTGCGTAGAAGCCCCTAGCACGGGTTGCGCAGGCGCGAGGCGCCGCGTCACAGTGCCTCCAGACACCTTTGGGGGAGGGACGATCCATGAGCCTGAAGAACCGGGAGATCCATCTGGCCAGGCGCCCGGACGGTCTCCCGAAGCCCGACGACTTCCGCCTCGTGGAGACCGAGGTCCCCGACATCGCCGACGGCCAGGTGCTGATCCGCCAGCTCTACATGTCGGTGGATCCGGCCATGCGGCCGAGGCTGACGGTCGGCTACGAGCTCGATCAGGTGATGGCGGGCGGCGCCCTGGGTCGCGTGGAGCGGTCGAAGAATCCCGATTTCGCCGAGGGTGACCTGGTCCGCAACCAGCTCGGCTTCCGGGAGTACGCCGTCTCCGACGGGCGCGGGCTCTCGAAGCTTGCGCCGGAGCCCGGGATCCCGCTCACCGCCTACATGTCGGTGCTGGGCGGCACGGGCTTCACGGCCTACGGCGGGCTGCTGGAGATCGGCGGGCTGAAGGACGGCGAGCAGGTCTTCGTCTCCACGGCGGCCGGCGCGGTGGGCTCGGTCGCGGCCCAGATCGCCAAGATCAAGGGTTGCTACGTGATCGGCTCGACGGGTTCGGCGGAGAAAGCCGCCTGGCTGCGCGACGAGGCCGGGCTGGACGCGGTGATCAACTACAAGGAAACGCCGATCCGCCAGGGCCTGAAGGCCGCCGCGCCCAAGGGCGTCGACGTCTACTTCGACAACGTCGGCGGCGACCATCTCGACGCCGCGCTCGCCTCCATGAACACGCTCGGCCGCGTGGCGGTCTGCGGCATGATCTCGGGCTACAACAACCCGGGCGCCCGCACCCCGGTCTACAACCTGTCGAACATCATCTATGGCCGGATGAACCTGCGGGGCTTCGTGGCTACCGACTTCATGCACCTGCGGCCGCAGTTCGAGACCGACATGCGCCAGTGGCTGCGCGAGGGGAAGATCAAGTGGCGCGAGACCGTCCTCGACGGCATCGCCGAGGCGCCCCACGCCATGGTCGGCCTCATGCAGGGCGAGAACATCGGCAAGATGCTGGTGAAGCTCTCCGAGGAGGAGGTCCCGGCGTGATCCGCCTGGCGATGCTCGCCGCGGTGGCCGCGGCGGGGCTGGGGGCGCCCGCCGCCGCAGAAAGTCCGAAGGCGGATTAGGTCATGGCGCCGTTCTTCGGCGCGGACCTTCAGATAGACAATTTCGAGGGCTGGCACGCCGACCGACATCTGGCTGCGGACCATACCTACACTCAGACCGGTTCGGACGGCGAGGTCACCGGGACCTGGTCCGTGGAGGGCGGCAAGCTCTGCACAGTGCAGAAGACCCCACCACCGCCGGCGGATCGCGCGTCGCGCTACTGCAACCTGGGTCCCGGCCACAAGGTCGGCGACAAGTGGCGGGACACCGATCCGGTGACCGGCAATCCGATCTTCTTCTATCTCGCGCCAGGCGACTGAAGCTTCAGGAACGCCGCCGCGTAGGGCGAAAGGCCGAGCGAGCGGCCCCTGAGCTCGGCCTCGCCCGCGCGGACGGGCAGCAGCTCGGCGCCTTCCAGGGCCGCGATGTCGGGCGCCTTCGGCTCGCCGGACAGGTTGAAGACGCAGGCGATGGTCTCCTCACCTTCGGTGCGCGTGAAGGCGAGGATCGGATCGGGCGCGTCCAGGAACTCGAGGTCCCCCAGCCGCATCGCCGGCGAGCCCCTGCGGAAGGCGATCATCTGGCGAGCGAAGGCCAGATTGGAGTCCGGCTCGACCTCCTGGGCGGCGACGGAGAGGCCCTCGTGCTCGCGCGCCATGGGCAGCCACGGCTCGCCGCGCGTGAAGCCTAGGTTGGGCTCGGCGGAATCCCACGGCATCGGCGTGCGGCAGCCGTCGCGGCCGCCCGTGTAAGGCCAGTAGAGGTCGCCCACCGGATCGCGCAGCTGCGCGCGCGTCAGCTTCGCCTGCGGCAGGCCCAGCTCCTCGCCCTGGTAGACGAGCGTCGTGCCCTTCAGGCTGACCAGCAGGGCGAACATCAGCCGGGCAAGCTCGGGCGGCGGATCGTCGCCGCCGAACCGGCTGACAGTCCGCGGCACGTCGTGGTTGGAGAACGAGATCGTCGGCCAGTGGGTTGGATAGGCCGCCAGCGTCTCATAGTGGCCGCGCACGAAGTCGGGCGTCAGGTTTCGCTGCAGCAGGAGCACGAAGGTGTAGCCGGAGTGCAGGCCGGAGTCGGGCGACAGGTATCCGCCGCAGCGGTCCTCTTCTTCCGAGAACTCGCCGAACACGAACCGCGCGCCGCCTTCGGCGTTGTGGGCTTCCACCCGCCGGCGGATGACCTCCAGCATTTCCTCGTTTTCGGGCAGGTTGCTGTCGTGGAAGTGCCGCTGCAGGTTGCCGGCGTGGCTCCAGTGGTGGCGCGTGCGCTCGGCGGCCGGCACCGGCGGATTGTCGGCCAGCGACTCGTCGTGGAGGTAGGTGCCGGCCACGTCCAGCCGGAAACCGTCGACGCCCTTCTCCAGCCAGAAGTCGAGGACCTTCAGCGCCGCCTCGCGCGCCTCGGCGTTGCGCCAGTTCAGTTTCGGCTGCTGCCTCAGGAACTTGTGGTGGTAGTGCTGGCGCCTGGCCGGCTGGTAGGCCCAGGCGGGACCGCCGAACACCGAGAGCCAGTTGTTGGGCGCGGTGCCGTCCGCGGCCGGATCGGCCCAGACGTACCAGTCGGCCTTCGGACCGTCCTTGCCGCCGGTCAGGCTCTCCACGAACCAGGGATGTTCGTCCGAGGTGTGCGACAGCACCTCGTCGAGGACCACCTTCAGTCCCTTGTCGTGGGCGGCGTCCAGCAGCCGCTCGAAATCGGCCATGGTCCCGTAGTCGGGGTGGACGGCGTCGAAGTCGGCGACGTCGTAGCCCCAGTCGCGGTCCGGAGAGGGGTGGATCGGCGACAGCCAGATCCCGTCCACGCCCAGCGCCTTGATGTAGTCGAGCTTGGCCTCGACGCCGGCCAGGTCGCCCTGGCCGTCGCCGTCGGCGTCGAAGAAGCTGCGCACATAGACGTGGTAGAGGACCGCGCCCTTCCACCACGGCGCCATGACAGGGTCAGGCCTCGCCGATGTGGTGGATGATCTTCGAGACGATGCCGTAGTCCACGGCCTGCTCGGCGCTCATCCAGAAGTTCCGCTGGGTGTCGCGGTCGATCTTCTCCAGCGGCTGACCGGTCTCGCGGGCGATGATCTTGTTCACCCGCTCGCGCATCTTGATGATCTCCTCGGCCTCGATCTCGATGTCCGAGGCCTGGCCGCGCACCCCGCCGGTCGGCTGGTGCAGCAGGAAGCGCGTGTTGGGCAGGCAGAGACGGTTCTCCTTCTCGGCACCCAGGAAGATGTGCGCGCCCGAGGAGGCCACCCAGCCGGTGCCGATCACCTTCACCGGCGCCCCGCAGAAGCGGATCATGTCGTGGATGGTGTCGCCGCTCTCCACGTGTCCGCCCGGCGAGTTGATGATCATCCGGATCGGCGCGTCGCTTTCCGAGGCCAGCGCCGTGATCTGAGCGGTGACGCGCTCGGCCAGGCGCATGTCGATCTCGCCGAAGACGAGGACGGTCCGGGACTTGAAGAGGGCGTTCTGGACCGGGCCCGCCGTCATCGGCATGTCGGGAAGGCGGCCCTTCTCGTCGTCTTCATCCGGCTCTTCGTCGTCCAGCCAGACTCGCCATTGTGTCATGAAGGGCTCCTTGTAGAGGGCGGCCGCGCCCGCGCGCCTTGGTCCTAGCGCCTGGGGCCGCGGTGAAGTTCGCTAGAGGAGTTATTTGCCCCCGAGGGTTCCCGCAAGTGGCTCCTCTCCTCCGGGTGCGGCGCGGGCGACTTGACCTCGCGTCGGGCGGCGTCGCAAATGGCCCAGGATCAAACAACCGTTTTAGAGGAAGCCCGTCATGAGCCAGGTGTTGGACAGGCCCGGCGTGAAGCTCCCGGAGCTTTTCGACCTGACCGGCAAGGTTGCCATAATCACCGGCTCCTCGCGCGGCATCGGCAAGGCCATCGCCGAGCGTATGGCCGAGCACGGCGCGAAGGTCGTCATCTCCTCGCGCAAGGCCGGCCCTTGCGAGGAAGTGGCCGCGTCGATCAACGAGACGCATCCCGGCCACGCCATCTCGGTGCCGGCCAACATCTCCTCGAAGGACGACATGCAGCGGCTGGTGGACCAGACGCGCGCCGCCTTCGGCAAGGTCGACATCCTGGTCTGCAACGCGGCCTCCAACCCCTATTACGGCTCGCAGCTCGACATCACCGACGACGCCTTCAACAAGATCCTCTCCAACAACATCGTCGCCAACAACTGGCTGATCTCGATGGTCGCCCCGGAGATGAAGGAGCGCCATGACGGCGCGGTCATCATCGTCTCCTCGATCGGAGGCCTCCGCGGCTCGACCGTGATCGGCGCCTACTGCATCTCCAAGGCCGCCGACATGCAGCTCGCCCGCAACCTGGCGCAGGAGCTGGGCCCGGCCGGCATCCGCGTGAACTGCATCGCGCCGGGCCTGGTGAAGACCGACTTCGCCCGCGCGCTGTGGGACACCCCCGAAGGCGAGAAGCGCGCCTCCTCCGGCACCCCGCTCCGCCGCCTGGGCGAGCCGGACGATATCGCCGGCGCGGCGGTGTTCCTGGCCTCGAAGGCTGGCTCCTGGATGACCGGCCAGACGGTCGTCGTGGACGGCGGCTCCACCTGCTGAGCGAAGGCTTGGGCAGACCCGACCTTCAGGCGGAGACGCGGCGCGCCATCAGCTCCCGCGCCTTCGCCAGTCGTTCGACCCCGGCGTCCAGGGTGGCGTCCCGCTTGGGGAAGCACAGCCGCACGATCGAGGTCACCGGGTCCTCCTCGTAGAGCGCGGAAACCGGGATCGTGGCGACGCCCGCCTCCTTCACCGCCCGCAGGCAGAATTCGCGGTCGGCCAGGTCGACGCCGGAGGCCCTGAGGTCGATGTTCACGAAGTAGGTCCCCTGGCTCGGCAGCACCGCGAAACCCTCGCGCCTCAAGCCGTCGGAGAGCCGGTCGCGCGAGCGCTCCAGGTCGCGCGGCATCTGCCGGAACCAGTCGTCGGAATTGTCCAGTCCCCAGGCGACGGCCGTCTGCAGGTTGGGCGGCGTCGTGAAGGTCAGGAACTGGTGCGCGCGGGCGAGGCTGTGCGTCAGCGCCGGCGCGGCCATCAGGAAGCCCACCTTCCAGCCGGTCAGGCCGAACATCTTGCCGGCCGAGCCCACCTTGACCGTCCGTTCGCGCATGCCCGGAAAAGCCATCAGCGGCCGGTGACGCGCATTGCCGAACACCACCTGCTCCCACACCTCGTCGCAGATCGCGATGAGGTCGTGCGCGACGCAGAATTCCGCCAGCAGCGCCAGGTCCTCCTCCGGCAGCACGACGGCGGCGGGGTTGAGCGGATTGTTCAGCACCACATACCGGGTGCGCGGCGTGATGGCCGCCTCCAGCATCTCGCGGGTGAAGCGCCAGGACGGCGGCGAAAGCCGCACCAGCTTCGGCGCGCCCCCGGCGCGACGGATCAGCGGCAAATAGGCGTCGTAGACCGGCTGGAAGACGATCACCTCGTCGCCGGGCTCGATCAGGCCGAAGAAGGCCGAGGCCAGCGCCTCGGTCGCGCCGGAGGTGATGGTCACCTCGGTGGCCCAGTCGAGGTCCAGTCCCTGCCATTTCGCATAGTGCCGCGCCACGGCCTGGCGCAGCTCCGGCAGCCCCGCCATTGGCGGATACTGGTTGTAGCCGTTGAGGGTCGCGTCGGCCGCCTTCTGGCGGATCGCCAGCGGTCCGGACTCGTCCGGAAACCCCTGGCCGAGGTTCACGGCGCCCAGGTCGCGGGCGAGCCCCGACATCTCCTCGAAGATGGTCGTGGGCAGGTTTGAGAAAATCGGGTTGGCCATCGCCGCCCGTTTTCGCTTTCCTCGCCGCCGATGACCAGCCCTTCGCAAAACGCCGCCATCGAGATCGTCGACTTCGCCCCGGAGCACGCCGCCGCGTTCAAGGCGCTGAACGAGGCCTGGATCGCCAGGCATTTCGTCCTGGAGGCGAAGGACCGCGAGGTCCTGGACGATCCGCAGGGGGAGATCCTGGCCAAGGGCGGCCGCATCTTCATGGCCCTGGACGCAGGCCGGCCGGTGGGCTGCGTGGCCATGATCCTGATGCCTGATCGCGGGTATGAGGTGGCCAAGATGACCGTGGCGGAGGACCTGCGCGGCTCAGGGCTGGGCCGGCGGCTCATGCAGGCCTGCATCGACGAAGGCGTCCGGCTCGGCGCGCCCCGGCTCTACCTGGAGACCAATTCCTCGCTCGCGCCGGCGCTCGGCCTCTACCGGGCGATGGGCTTCCAGGACCTCGCGCCGGTTCCGACGCCCTACGTCCGCGCTGACGTCTTCATGGAGCGGAAGCTGCCCTAGGCGGGCTAGTCTTCCCGCACCCGCTTCTTGCGGAACGAGGGGTTCAGCACCTTCTTGCGCAGGCGGATCGCCTTGGGCGTGACTTCCACCAGCTCGTCTTCCTCGATGTAGGCGATGGCCTGCTCGAGGGTGAGGCGGCGCGGCGGGGTGAGGCGCACGGCCTCGTCCTTGCCGGAGGCGCGCACGTTGGTGAGCTGCTTGGCCTTCATCGGGTTGACGTCCAGGTCGTCGGCCTTGGCGTTCTGGCCGATGATCATGCCCTGGTAGGTCTTCTCGCCGCCGCCCACGAACATGGTCCCGCGCTCCTCGAGGTTCCAAAGCGCATAGGCCGCGGTCTCGCCGTCGGAGTTGGAGACCAGCACGCCGTTGCGGCGGCCCTCGATGGCGCCCCTGTAGGGCTCGTAGTGGGAGAAGACGCGGTTCAGCACGCCCGAGCCGCGGGTGTCGGTCAGGAACTCGCCCTGGTAGCCGATCAGCGAGCGAGACGGCGCCTGCAGGGTGACGCGGGTCTTGCCGGCGCCCGAGGGGCCCATGTCCTTCAGCTCGGCCTTGCGGGCCGACAGCTTCTCGATGACCACGCCGGTGAAGTCGTCGTCCACGTCGATGACCACGTCCTCGATCGGCTCCAGGCGCTGTCCGGTCTCGGGATCGGACTGGAAGACCACGCGCGGTCGGCTGATGGACACCTCGAAGCCTTCGCGGCGCATCGTCTCGATCAGCACGCCGAGCTGCAGTTCGCCGCGGCCGGCGACCTCGAAAGCGTCCTTCTCCGCCGTCTCGGTGACGCGGATCGCGACGTTGGCCTCGGCTTCCTTCAGCAGGCGGTCGCGGATCACGCGGCTCTGCACCTTGTCGC
Organism: Alphaproteobacteria bacterium; assembly: GCA_028869395.1. Classification (GTDB taxonomy): domain Bacteria; phylum Pseudomonadota; class Alphaproteobacteria; order Caulobacterales; family Caulobacteraceae; genus Phenylobacterium. The sequence continues at coordinate 15,885 of JAGWSE010000024.1, forward strand.
CCTCGCGGCCGGCCAGCGGGCTGTCGTTGACCGAGACGGTGATGGCGATGGTCGGCGGGTCGATCGGCTGGGCGGGCAGCGCCTCGGTGACCTCCGGGGCGCAGATCGTGTCGGCCACGGTCGCCTTGGAGAGGCCCGCGATGGCCACGATGTCGCCGGCCTCGGCCACCTCGATCGGCTGGCGCTTCAGGCCGCGGAAGGCCAGCACCTTGGTGATCCGGCCTTTCTCGACCTCCTTGCCGTCGGGGCCGATGGCGTGGACCGCGGCGCCCGGAATCCCGCGGCCCGCCTCGACGCGGCCGGTCAGCAGGCGGCCCAGGAACGGATCGCTCTCGATGAGCACCGACAGCAGCTGGAAGGGCTCGTCCATCCGCTCGGCGGCGGCCGGTGGCGGCACATGCTCGACGATCAGGTCGAACAGCGGCGCGAGGTCCTTCTTCTCGTCCTTCTCCAGGTCCGTCACCGCCCAGCCCTGCTTGCCGGAGGCGTAGAGGTGCGGGAAGTCGAGCTGTTCGTCGCTCGCGCCGATCGCCGCGAACAGGTCGAAGGCGTCGTTCAGCACCCGCTCCGGGTCGGCGTGCGGCCGGTCGGCCTTGTTGAGCACCAGGATCGGGCGCAGCCCCAGCTTCAGCGCCTTGCCGAGCACGAACTTGGTCTGCGGCAGCACGCCTTCGGCGGCGTCCACCAAAATCACGGCGCCGTCCACCATGCTCAGAATCCGCTCAACCTCACCGCCGAAATCGGCGTGGCCGGGGGTATCGACAATATTGATGCGCACATCGTTCCAGACCAC
>JAGWSE010000214.1 GCA_028869395.1 Alphaproteobacteria bacterium
CAGCTCGAACCAGATGTCATCGGCGCGAGCGATCGCCCGCCGGAGCGCGGGCGGCTCCCACTTCAGGCCGGGCGGAAGAAGATGGACCGAGCCGAAGAGGACAATTTGCGAATCCCTGTCCTTCACGACCCACATGGGCGGTTCGGCGAAGGCCGCGCGCGGGAGTGCTAGCGAAACGGCAAGTCCGAAGACTGTGAGCAGACTGCGGAAACTGCGGCTCATTTCTGGCAGACCGGGCAATAGAAGGTCGAGCGGCCTGCCTGAAGGCGGCGCGCGATCACGCCCGGGCAACCCGCGTGGGGACAGGGGCGTCCTTCGCGGTCGTAGACGCGGAAGCTGTGCTGGAAGTAACCCAATGCGCCATCGGCCTGGGCGTAGTCGCGCAGCGTGGACCCGCCGGCTGCGATCGCCTCCAGGAGCACCGCCCGGACCGCCACAGCGAGCCGCTCGAGCCTGGAGCGCGAGATGCGTCCTGCCGCGCGGAACGGCGAGATGCGCGCGCGATGCAGCGCCTCGCACACATAGATGTTGCCCAGGCCTGCGACGATGCGCTGGTCCAGCAAAAGCGTCTTGGGTCCCTGTTTCCGCCCGGCGAAGGCGTGCTGGAGACGCGCTGCATCGAACGCCTGCGAAAGCGGCTCGGGACCGAGGCCCGCGAACCAGGGGTGCAGGTCGAACGTGGCGGTGTTGACGAGCGCCATGTATCCGAACCGGCGCGGGTCGTAATAGGTGACCCTGTCCCCGGCCTCGGTCTCGAAGAGGACGTGGGCGTGCTTGGGGTCGGGCGTGGGAGCGTAGTGGAAGTTGCCCGGCCGCGCCTCGCCGGCGGGCCTGGCGATCTCGAAGCGGCCGCTCATGCCCAGGTGCATGACCAGCGTGTCTTCCCGATCGAGGCGCGCGAGCAGGTACTTCGCCCGCCGCTCCAGCTTCAGGATACGGGCGCCGGTGAGCTCCTGAACGAAATTGTCGGGGAGCGGAAACCGCAGGTCGGGTCGGCGCGCTTCGACGCGGGCGAGCCTTTGACCCTCGAGCACCGGGGCCAGGCCGCCGCGGACGGTTTCGACCTCGGGGAGTTCAGGCATGTCGGTGGTGAGCCTTGGCACGGCCGGGATGGCGCGCCAAGTGCGGGAAGGCTAAGAGCCACGCCATGCCAAGCGCCACCTTCGGATTTCGCGACGTGGACCCCGAGGCCAAGCCCGGGCTGGTGCGGTCGGTCTTCGACCGCGTCGCGCGCCGCTACGACCTGATGAACGATCTGATGAGCGCGGGCGTGCACCGGCTCTGGAAGGACGCCGTCGCCGCCCGGCTGAACCCGCAGCCCGGGGAGACCATCGTCGATTGCGCCGGCGGCACCGGCGACATCGCGCGCCGGGTCGCCAGGATGGCCAGGCGGGCCCAGGAGCGGCGCGGCGGGCCCGACGCGAAGGTCGTGGTCGTGGACTACAACGCCGAGATGGTGGCCGCCGGGCGCGAGCGCGGCTTCGAGCCCGAGATCCTTTGGGCGGTCGGGGACGCGCAGCGGCTGCCGCTGCCGGACGCCTGCGCCGAGGCCTATGTCATCGCCTTCGGGATCCGCAACGTGACCGACATCCCGGCGGCGCTCAGGGAGGCCCGGCGGGTGCTGAAGCCGGGCGGCCGATTCCTCTGCCTGGAATTCTCGCGGGCCGTGACCGAGGGGTTGCGCAAGGCCTACGACGCCTACTCCTTCAAGGTGATCCCCGAGATCGGGGCCCGGGTCGCCGGCGACCGGGACGCCTACCAGTACCTGGTGGAGAGCATCCGGCGCTTCCCCGACCAGAAGCGTTTCGCCGCGATGATCGCCGAGGCGGGGTTCAGCCGCGTCGAGTTCACCAACTTCTCCGGCGGCGTGGCGGCCTTGCACGCCGCCCGCGCGATCTAGGCCGGTGAGCGGGCCGGCCGCGTTCGGGCGCCTGATGGGTGCGGGCTGGGTGCTGGTGCGCAACGACGCCCTGCTGCCCGGCGAACTCGATCCGCTCTATTCGCCGGCGGTGCGGACCTTGTCGGGGTTCCTGCGGCTGTTCGCGGGCCGCGAGGCGCGCGACGGCCGGCCGGGAGAGCGGCTGGCGCGCTCGCTGGAGCGGCTCGGCCCGGTCGCCATCAAGCTCGGCCAGCTCCTCTCCACGCGGGCGGACATCTTCGGCCGGGAATTCGCGGAGGATCTGTCGCGGCTGAAGGACCGGCTCGCGCCGTTCCCGACGTCGGTGGCCCGCGCCGAGGTGGAGCGCGAGCTGGGCCGCCCGATTGAAACAATATTCGCAGGCTTCGGCGAGCCGGTGGCGGCGGCCTCGCTCGCCCAGGCGCACCGCGCGGCGCTGCTCGACGGGCGCGAGGTGGCGATCAAGGTGCTCCGGCCCGGCATCGCCCGGCGGGTGGCCGAGGACGCCGAGGTGCTGGCGCTCGCGGCCCGGCTGATCGACCGCTGGGCGCCGCCCGCCCGGCGGCTGGAGCCGCGCGGGTTCGCGGCCACGGTGATCCGGGCGACCGAGCTCGAGCTCGATCTGCGTCTGGAGGCCGCCGGCGCGGACGAGCTGTGCGAGGTCATGGCCAAGGACGGCTACATGAAGACGCCGGCCGTGATCTGGGAGGGGGTCGGCAAGCGGGTGCTCACCATGGAGTGGGCGCGCGGCGTGCCGCTGTCGGATCCGGGTGCGCTCGAACAGCCCGACCTGGACCGCAAGGCGCTGGCAGACAACCTGATCCGCGCCTTCCTGGCGCAGGCCCTGGACCACGGGGTGTTCCACGCCGACCTGCACGAGGGCAACCTGTTCGCCGCCCCGCCGGCGCAGCTGACGGCGGTGGACTTCGGCATCATCGGACGGCTCGGCCCGTCGGAGCGGCGCTACCTCGCCGAGATCCTCTGGGGCTTCCTGCAGCGCGACTACCACCGCGTCGCCCGCATCCACTTCGAGGCGGGCTATGTGCCGAACACCCACAGCGTCGCGGCCTTCGCCCAGGCCCTGCGCGCGGTCGGCGAGCCGCTGTTCGGACGCGCGGCCAGCGAAGTGGCCATGAGCCGGGTGCTCACCCAGCTCTTCGAGATCACCGCCCTCTTCGACATGCGGCTGCGGCCCGAGCTCGTACTGCTGCAGAAGACCATGATGACCGTCGAGGGCGTGGCGCGGCGGATCTATCCGGACCACGACATCTGGGCGGCCTCGGAGCCGGTGGTGCGCCGCTGGGTCGCCCGCGAGCTCTCGCCCGCCACCCAGGCGAAACGCCTCGGCGAGGAGGTAATCCACGCCGCGCGCAACCTCGCGAAGATGGCGGAGGAGCCGTTCGTCAGGGCCGAGCGGGTTATCCACGAGATCCACCACGTGGCCTCACCCCTGCCCTGGGTCGCGCTGGGCGCCCTCGTCTCGGGCGCGGCCTTCCTGCTCGGCCTCTATCTGCGCTAGGCGGCTTCGTCCTGGCGGCGGGAGGACCGGCGCGCCGTCTGATGGCTCGCGAGGTCCTTCTGCTTTTGCCAATAGGCCATGGAGTCGTCCGGCTTGAACATGGTCCTGGGCGCGCCCGCCTTGCTGGCGACGGCGAACACATTGCCCTTCGGATCGTAGAAGAGGGTCTCGCCGTTGGCGCGCGTGAGGGTGAGCGTGCGGGCCGACGGATGATCCACGAAGTCGGGGCCTTGCGGACGAACTGCTATTCCGTCTTCGCGCCGAAGTCCGCGCCGTTGCGCTCGAAGGCGCCCTGGGCGCTCACTTCCGCCGAATCCCGGCGCGACGCCGACCAAATGGGCTTGCCCTCGACGAGCCTCACCTCGTCCTTGCGGTGGTCGCAGCCCGCGAGCAGCGCCGCCGCCGAAATCCCCAGCGGCAGCGAGAGCGCCACCTTCAACCCAGCCATCTTTCTCTCCATCCCAATCCCGAAATGGAACAACGTCGGCTGCGCGGGCGCTGCGAACGAAGAAAGAACATTGCGCCGGGTTTGTCCAGCGGCGCGTTCCGGCCTAAACGGAGCCTCGTCAACGGGAAGGGCGCAATCCCTTGAGCGAGAAGCGGATCCTCCTGATCGTCGGCGGCGGGATCGCGGCCTACAAGGCCCTCGAGCTCGTGCGTCTGCTGCGCAAGGCGGGCATCGCCGTCAGGCCGATCCTGACCGCGGCGGGCGCGCAGTTCGTGACGCCG
>JAGWSE010000215.1 GCA_028869395.1 Alphaproteobacteria bacterium
AGCGCCTTGGTCCCGGCCGCGTCGATCTCGGCCTGCGAGGCGTGCGCCGGGTCCGTCGAGAGGTGGACCACGTGGCGGCTCGTGACGGGGGTCCCATCGTCGGCGAAGGTCTGCACGGCCAGCGCCGGCTGCCCCGCCACCGCGGCGCCGTTGACCCGGAGCGTGCCGCCCGGCGCCAGCGGCGTGAGGTGCTCCACCGTCGAGGAACCGTCCGCCAGGGCGTAGGCGTGGATGTAGTCGATCTGCATCTGCGCCGGGAACTTGGTGGGGTCGGGATTGCCGCCGAACCCGCCGATCGCCAGGTTGGCGATCAGGTACATGGGATTGGTCCAGGTGGCGGGGGTGGGCGCGCTGAACACGGCCTGGTCGTCGTAGTAGAAGGTGATCGTCTGCGGCGTCCACAGCATGCCGTAGGTGTGGAAGCCGGTGATGTCGCCGGTCTTCAGCACGTTGGAGAAGGCCGCCGCATTGCCGGCCCCGCCGTAGCCGCGCACGAAGTCGAAGGGGTTCTGGGCGGCGGTGTTCTCGGTGATGTCGGCCTCCACCCCGCTGGGGTTCGGGTCCGGGGTCATCCAGAAGGCGGGCCAGGCCCCGGTGGCGGCCGTGGGGATCGCCATGCGGACTTCGAAGTAGCCGTACTTCTGCTCGAAGATCCCGCGCGTATCGATCATCCCCGAAGCGTAGCCGCCGCCATAGGCGTAGCCCTGCAGGTCGGAGGGGATCTGCGAGGCGGTGATCGTCAGGACGCCGTTTGAATCGGAGAACGGGTTGATGCCGAGCGGATGGTCGGCCGTGCCCTGGAAGTTTGCGTCGATGTAGCGCTGCTGCTCGCCGTTCTGCAGCAGGGAATAGTTCCCGGCGTTGTGCGGGTCGTAGCCGAAGTTGGTCTGCCAGGTCCCGGTGTTGGTGGAGAAGTCGTACTTCTGGAAGCTGTTGAACTCGTCGTCGAAGGTCATCGGGCCCAGCGTCGAGCGGTCCAGCGGCAGCAGCATCTGCTGGGCGGTGAAGGCCGCCGGGGTCACGCCCCGGAAGGTCAGGGTCTCGTTGGGATCCAGCTGCAGGACCACGTCGGGGCCGACCTGCGTCATGGCGGCCTGCACGTCGGCGAAGCTATGGAAACTCGTCCCGATCAGCTGGATCTGGTCGCCGGCGTTCCAGTTGTAGACAACGTCATTGCCCTCCCCCACCTTGACCATGAAGGTGTCGGGGCCGGCGCCGCCCACCAGCACGTCGTTGCCGCCGCCGCCATAGAGGGTTTCGCCGGGGTCGGCGCCGGCGATGATCAGGTTGTCGAGGCTGTTGCCCGCCCCGTACACGTTGGCGCCCGAGAAGGTCAGGTTCTGGACGTGGTCCGGCAGGGCGAAGTTCGTGTAGGCGACCACCGTCTTCACCCCGGTCAGGCCGGAGGCGACCTGCACGAGGTCGGTGGGATCCTTCACGTAGAAGATGTTGTCGCCGTTCGACCCGATCAGGACGTCGCCGGTCCCGCCGTTGGAATCCACGCTGGAGGGGCCCGCAGGCGCCGTCAGGGTCTCGCCCCCCGCGGAGGTCCCATAGACGTTCTGGGTCGGCGAGGCGCTCTCGGGCATCGGCTGCCCGAGATAGTTGTCGTAAGGCACTGTCGGAGCTCCCGGAGACTAGCTGGGCTGCACAACAAGGCAACCACGGCCTCGGTTCGGTCCGGCGCGGCTCGATCACGAAAATTTCGGTCCAGCCTGCCGGCTGGAGCTTGGCGGCCCCTACTCGGCGGCGAGCGCCAGATGGCGATGGGTGAGCGCGAACTTGCCTTCGAGCGCCGCCTTAGCGGCCTCGTACTCGTTAGAGAACCGGGCGATGAGGTCCGCGGCGGAGGGCGCATCCTTGATCGCGCCGATGCCCTGGCCGCAGCCCCAGATGTCGCGCCAGGCCTTCGCCTTCGAGTTGCCGCCCGAGCCGAAGTTCATGGCCGAAGCGTCCGAAGTCGGCAGATTGTCCGGGTCGAGCCCCGCCGCAAGGATCGAGGGCTTGAGGTAATTGCCGTGCACCCCGGTGAAGAGGTTGGTGTAGACGATGTCGTCGGCCCGGCTCTCGACGATCATCGCCTTGTAGCGCTCATCCGCATTCGCCTCCTTCGTCGCGATGAAGGCCGAGCCTACGTAGGCCAGGTCCGCGCCCATCGCCTGGGCTGCGAGGATCGATGCGCCGTTGGCGATCGCGCCCGACAACGCGATCGGGCCGTCGAACCACTGCCGAAGCTCCTGCACGATGGCGAAGGGGGAGAGCCTTCCGGCATGGCCGCCGGCGCCCGCCGCGACCGGAATCAGGCCATCGGCGCCCTTGTCGATCGCCTTGCGGGCGAAGGTGTCGTTGATCACGTCGTGCAGCACGACGCCGCCGTAGGAATGGACGGCGGCGTTGACGTCTTCCCGCGCGCCCAGCGAGGTGATGACGACCGGCGCCTTCCACTTGGTCGACAGCTCAAGATCCTGTTCCAGCCGATCGTTCGTCTTGTGGACGATGTGGTTCACCGCGAAAGGCGCGGCGGGCGTGTCAGGATGGTCGCGGTCCCAGGCGGCCAGCTCTTCGGAGATCCTGTGCAGCCACTCGTCGAGCATGGAAATCGGCCGAGCGTTGAGCGCGGGGAAGCTGCCGACGATTCCGGCCTTGCACTGGGCGATGACCAGATCCGGGTTCGAAATGATGAACAGCGGGCTTCCAATCACCGGCAAGCGCAGTCGGTCGCGGAGCACGGGCGGCAGGGCCATGGAGCAGTCCTCTGTATAGGTATGATTTACAACGTACGCAGAAGCTGGCCGTAGAGGCAATCCCCAATCCGGGACTTCCCTCGCGGGAACTTGACGCCCCCGCCCCGCCCGGCCCATCTGCCCGCATGGCCGACAGCGTCCTATCCGTTCCCTTTCCCCCCGCCAGTCGCGACGCCTGGCGCGCCCTCGTCGAAAAGACCCTGGGCGATGCGCCGTTCGAGAGCCTCCGCAAGTCCACTGCCGAAGGTCTCTCCATCGACCCGCTCTACGAGGAGGCGCCCGCGCCCGCCGCGTTCCCGACGCGCCCCTTCTCCGAAGACCGCCCGTGGGACATCCGGGTGGCAAGCGCCCATCCGGACCCCTTTGCGGCCAATGGCGAGATACTTCGCGACCTTGAGGGCGGCGCAGCTTCCGCCGTCATCGACATCGATCCGGCCGGCCACCATGGCGTGGCGATCGGCTCGGCCGAGGATCTCGCCCGCACGCTCCAGGGTGTTCGACCCGAATGGGCGACCGTCGGCCTGAACGCCGGCTTCCTCGGTCCCCAGGCCGCCGATTGGCTGAACGCCTTCGCCAAGGCCTCGCCCGGCGCACTGCTCGCCTTCCACCTGGACCCGCTCTCCGCTTTCGCGGAAGCGGGAGAGAGTCCCGGACCGATCGAAAGTCACCTCGTGAGCGCCGCGACAGTGGGCGTCCGCCTGGCGGACACCTATCCCCAGGCGACCCTCTTCCTCGCCTCGGGTCGCGTGGTCCACGAGGCCGGCGGCGGTGAGGCGTTCGAGCTAGCCTTCGCAGTGGCCGCGGGCCTGACTTACGCCAAGGCCCTGACGCGCGCAGGGCTCCCGCTGACCGACGCCTTCGACCGGATCACGCTCGGCGTCTCGGTCGACGCGGACTACTTCGTGAGCATCGCAAAGCTCCGCGCTGCGCGCGCCGTCTGGACTCGCGTGGCCCAGGCCTGCGGGGCGGAAACTCAAGCCCGCGTCGAGGCGCAGTCTTCGCACCGGATGCTGACCGCGCAGGATCCCTGGACCAACATGATCCGGCTGACGGCCGCGGGTTTCGCGGCCGCGGTCGGAGGCGCGGACGCCATCAAGCTCGGGAACTTCACCGACGCGATCGGGCTCCCCACAGCGTTCGCCCGCCGTCAGAGCCGCAACATCCAGCTCGTCCTCATGGAGGAAGCGCACATCGGTCGAGTCACCGATCCGGCGGCAGGCTCGGGCTATGTCGAATCCCTCACCCAGGAGATCGCCCGCGCGGCCTGGGCCGCCTTCCAGGCGATCGAGGCCGACGGTGGTGTCGTCTCAGCTCTTTCGACCGGTCACATCGCGCGGCAGGTGGAAATGGCCCTCGCCGCACGCCCCGAGCCGAAGATCGTGGGGGTCACCGCTTTTCCACCTGAAAAGGACACGCCGGTCGAGGTCGAGCGACCCACGCCGAAGTCGGTGGCGGCGCCGACGCCACGTCTGCCTGGACCGGACAGTCACTGCCCCCCTCTGACGGCGATCCGCCTCGCCGCGCCTTACGAGGGTTCGAAATGAGCGCCTTCCCCGATTTCACGAAGATCGCTTTCGACTCCGAAGCGCCCGCCGCCGCACCGCCCTCGGGGCCGCCGTGGGTCACGCCGGAGGGCATCCAGGTCAAGCCCGCATACTCGCCGGCCGACTCCCTGGGGATCGCTGCGGCCCAAGGTTACCCTGGCCTCGCTCCGTTCGTGCGCGGTCCCTATCCGACCATGTACCTGACCAATCCGTGGACCATCCGCCAGTACGCGGGCTTCTCCACGGCCGAGGATTCCAACGCCTTCTATCGCCGCAACCTGGCGGCGGGGCAGATGGGCCTCTCCATCGCCTTCGACCTCGCCACCCACCGCGGGTACGACTCCGACCACCCGCGCGTGAAGGGTGACGTTGGCATGGCGGGCGTGGCGATCGATTCCATTCTCGACATGCGGACGCTGTTCGACGGCATACCGCTCGACAAGATGAGCGTGTCCATGACCATGAACGGCGCGGTCCTGCCGGTCATGGCTCTCTACATCGTGGCCGCGGAAGAACAGGGCGTCGAGCACGCCAAGCTCTCGGGAACGATTCAGAACGATATCCTCAAGGAGTTCCTGACTCGGAACACCTACATCTACCCGCCCGGCCCCTCGATGCGGATCGTCTCCGACATCTTCGCGTGGACATCGCGGGAGACGCCTCGGTTCAATTCCATCTCGATCAGCGGCTACCACATGCAGGAGGCCGGCGCGACGCTGGACCTGGAACTCGCCTACACGCTCGCCGACGGCATCGAGTATGTGCGCGCCGGCGTGGCCGCAGGCCTGCCGGTCGACAAGTTTGCTCCGCGCCTGTCGTTCTTCTGGAACGCCGGCATGAACGCCTTCATGGAGATCGCCAAGCAGCGCGCCGCGCGCCTCCTGTGGGCCAAGCTCATGAAGGAGGAGTTCGACCCGAAGGACGCGCGCTCGCTGTCGTTGCGCGCCCACACCCAGACGAGCGGCTGGAGCCTCGCCGCGCACGACGTGTTCAATAACGTGGCTCGGACCGCCATCGAGGCCATGGCGGCCGTCGGCGGGCAGACCCAGAGCCTGCACACCAACTCGCTCGACGAGGCGCTTGCCCTTCCGACGGACTTCTCCGCCCGGATCAGCCGCAACACCCAGCTTTTCCTCCAGCTCGAGAGCGGCCAGACCCGCGTCATCGATCCCTGGGGCGGCAGCTATTACGTCGAGCGGCTGACCGCCGACCTCGCCGCCCGAGCGCTCGAGCACATCGCCGAGGTGGAAGCGCTGGGCGGCATGGCCAAGGCCATCGAGGACGGCCTGCCGAAGAGCCGCATCGAGGAGGCCTCGGCACGCACCCAGGCCCGCATCGACTCCGGCCACCAGACGGTCGTCGGCGTGAACCGCTACCGCCCCGGAGGCGCCGACGAAATCCCGGTCTTGAAGGTCGACAACACGGCCGTGCGTGAGCGTCAGCTCGAGAAGCTGCGCCAGCTCAGGGCGGAGCGCGATCCCGAAGCCGTGCGCCAGGCGCTCGAGGCGTTGGCCAATGGTGCGGCCGGCCGCGCAAACCTGCTGGAGCTCTCGGTGGCGGCGGCCCGCGCCAAGGCGACGGTGGGAGAGATCTCGGCGGCCATGGAGAAGGTCTTCAACCGTCACAAGGCCCATGCCGACGCGGTCAAGGGCGTCTATCTGCGCGAGTCCGGCGAAACGCCCGCCGCCCAGCGCGCCAGAGAGATGGTGGCGGCCTTCACCCAGGCCGACCGCCGCAAGCCCAAGATCCTCATCGCGAAGATGGGTCAGGACGGGCACGACCGAGGCCAGAAGGTGGTGGCGTCAGGCTACGCCGACCTCGGGTTCGACGTGGTCATCGGCGACCTCTTCCAGACGCCGGCCGAGACCGCCGCCCAGGCCGTATCCGACAACGTCCACGCGGTCGGCGCCTCGTCGCTGGCCGCTGGCCACCTGACGCTCGTGCCGGAGTTGAAGGCGGAGCTCGCCAAGCTCGGTCGGCCGGACATCATGGTCGTTGTGGGCGGGGTGATCCCGCCGGAGGACTTCAAGGCGCTGGAGGAGATGGGCGTCGCTGCGATCTTCACGCCCGGCACAGTGATTCCCGACAGCGCCGCGGTCCTGCTTCAGCGGCTGAACGAGCTCCTTGGCTACGCGCAGGAGCAGGCCGCGCAGTGAGGTTCGCCCCCATCGTCCTTGCGCCGGTCATGCTGCTGGTCCTGACCGGCTGCATCGCCATCGATGCGAAGGGCGGCCCGGTGGAGGCGGTCGCCTGCTCGGCCGGCGAGGCTCGGCAGGACGTGGCCCAGATGATCTTCGGCCGCAACATCGGTGAGAGGCTGGGCGTCAGCGACGAGGATTTCTCCCGCTTCCTCGAGGAGGTGGTGACGCCCCGCTTCCCCGACGGTGTGACGGTGCAGGATTCGCAGGGCCGCTGGCTCTACAACGGCGTGCAATATCGAGAGCCCGGCAAGATCGTGACGCTGATCCTGCGCCGTCAGAAAGATCGGGCGAAGCTCGGGGAAATCGCCGCCGCCTACGAACAACGCTTCCACCAGGACGCCGTGCTGATCCTGGTGCATCCCGACTGCGTCATGTTCCACATGGCGAGGAAGGCCGGCTAGCTGTCGAAGCTATGAAGGTTGTTCACTCGGGGCTGGGCTGAGAGGCTGGGGTTGCGAAGCACCAACTTCTAGCTCCGAAGGCCCCGAATGAACGTGCACAAGAATGCCCGCCTGACGCCGTTGGGTCGAGAGGCGATGATCTCGCGCATTGGTGCATGGCTGGTCGGTCAAGCGAGCCGCGGCGGCGTCGGGTGCATGAAGCGCACCGAGCCGTCCGCCGCGACGGTCTGCGCCAGGATCTGGGTCAGCCGAACAACGGTCTCCGGATCGGTGGTCAACGGCCGGATTTCGAACCGGTTCATCGCCCCCTCACACGAACCTTCGTTCAATTCAGGTTACGGCGCTTGACGAGGCGGAACAGCCCTCGGATGCGCGGGGTTGGGCGATATGCCTGGTTTCCGTGCGCGCATCTGCGCGCCTGCTCATTCCCTAGTTCCGGAGGTCTTCGATGTTCGAGCTGCCGCCGCTTCCGTACGACTACGACGCCCTTGAGCCGGCCATGTCCGCCGACACGCTGCGCTTCCACCACGACAAGCACCACAAGGCCTATGTCGACAAGACCAACAAGCTCGCCGGCGACGCGGGATTGGAGGGCCGCTCCCTGGAGGATGTCGTGCGCGAGGCGCACAAGCGCGGCGACAAGGCGCTCTTCAACAACGCGGCCCAGGCCTGGAACCACGCCTTCTTCTGGAATTGCATGACCCCCGAAAAGGGTCAGCCGGGGGGCGCGCTGAAGGAGGCGATCGACAAGGCCTTCGGCAGCTTCGACGCGTTCAAGACCGCTTTCGCCACCGAGGGCGCCGGCCATTTCGGCTCCGGCTGGGTGTGGCTGGTGACAGGCTCGGACGGCCTGAAGGTCATCTCAACGCACGACGCCGACGACACCTTGGTCCGCGACGGGCTCTTCCCGTTGCTCGTCTGCGACGTGTGGGAGCACGCCTACTACCTCGACTACCAGAACGACCGCCCGGGCTTCCTGAAGCGGTGGCTGGAGGAGATCGCCAACTGGCGCTTCGCCGAGGCGCAGCTCGCCGCTTCCGAAGGCAAGGGCGACGGCTTCCGCTATGGCGCAGGCGCGAGCAGCCACGCGCAAGCGGGCAAGACCGGATCGGAATCGCAGCCGACCGCTTGATCGGCCGCAAACCGGGGACGGGCGAGGCTCGTTAGACTGGCGCCTGGCGAGAGCTGCAGGAGCTAGCCATGCCTGACTTCGCCTACGCCCGCCACCGGATGGTCGAGCGGCAACTGGCCGGCCGCGGGATCGCCGACGCTCGGGTCCTGGGGGCCATGGGCGAGGTCCCGCGCGAAGCCTTCGTCTCGGAAGGAATGGAGGAGTTCGCCTACGAAGATTCTCCGCTCCCCATCGAGGCGGGCCAGACCATCTCGCAACCCTACATCGTCGGCCTGATGGTCGAGGCCGCCGCGGTCCGGCCCGGAGAGCGTGTTCTCGAGATCGGCGCCGGCTCCGGTTACGCGGCGGCTGTGATGAGCCGCATCGCCGCCGACGTCTATGCGATCGAGCGGCACGAGCCGCTGACCCGGCTCGCCCAGGGCCGCCTGGACAAGCTCGGCTACCACAACATCCACCTGAAGACCGGCGACGGAAGCGGCGGCTGGCCGGACGCCGCGCCGTTTGACGCCATCGTGGCCGCCGCCGGCGGCCCGACGGTGCCTGAACGGCTGACGTCGCAGCTGGCGATCGGCGGCCGCCTCGTCATGCCCGTAGGCGACGAGCAGCGCCATCAACGCCTGTTAAAGCTCACCCGCCTGAGCGAGGCCGAGTTCAAGCAAGAGGATCTCGGCGAGGTCTTCTTCGTGCCGCTCATCGGCGAGCATGGGTGGACCGAGGACGATCGTCGGTCTCCCTCGGAGCCGCGCAGTTTTCGGGAGCCGCAGCGTCCCGACACGATCTCCGAACTCATCGCCAGAGCGACAGAGCCCTTGCCGGATTTCGAGGATCCGGCCTTCGGCTATCTCTTCGACCGGTTCGCCGGGGCCAAAGTCGTCCTGCTCGGCGAGTCGAGCCACGGCGCCTCGGAATTCTACCGGGCGCGGGCCGCGATCACGAAGCGACTGATCGACAGACACGGATTCCGCATCGTCGCCGTCGAGGCCGACTGGCCGGACGCGGCCCACTTCGACCGCTACGTCCGCGACCTGCCCCCGCCGAAGCACGACGAGCCGCCATTCCGCCGCTTCCCGGCCTGGATGTGGCGCAACACCGACGTGGAGTCTTTCATCGAGGACCTTCGGGAGTGGAATCTCGCTCGACCGGAACAGGATCGCGCCGGCTTCTACGGCCTCGACCTCTACAATCTCTCCGCCTCGATCCGGGCGGTGCTCGATTATCTCGACCGGGTCGACCCAGAGGCCGCCGGTATCGCCCGGACTCGCTACGGCTGCCTGACCCCCTGGGCCAAGGAGCCGCAGGCCTATGGCCGCATGGCGCTCTCGAGGGGCTACCGGGACTGCGAGGAAGGCGTCGTGAAGACGCTCACCGAGATGCTCCAGAAGCGCAGGCAGTACGCCAGGGCTGACGGCGCGGCCTTCCTCGACGCCGAGGGCAACGCTCGCCTCGTCAAGAACGCGGAGGCCTACTACCGCGCCATGTACTACGGCTCCGCAGAGAGCTGGAACCTGCGCGACACCCACATGTTCGAGACGCTCTGTTCGCTGCTCGACGCCGGCGGCCCGAACGCCAAGGCGATCGTCTGGGCGCACAATTCCCACATTGGCGATGCGTCCAAGACCGAAATGGGTCTCGAACGCGACGAGCTGAACATCGGACAGCTCTGCCGCGAGCGCTTCGGCCGCGACGCCTGCCTGATCGGCTTCGGGACGCACACCGGCACAGTGGCCTGCGCTGACGACTGGGACGAGCCGATGCAGGTCAAGCGCGTGACCCCATCGCTCCCCGACAGCTACGAACGCCTCGCCCACGACTCAGGGGTGGGACGGTTCATGCTCGACCTCCGCGACGGCGTTCACGACCCGCTGCGCCACCGGCTGCTGGCGCCCAGGCTCGAACGGTTCATCGGGGTCATCTATCGCCCCGAAACCGAGCGCTGGAGCCACTACGCCGCCTGCTCGATCCCTCAGCAGTTCGATGCCTACGTGTGGTTCGACGAGACCACGGCTGTGACCCCGTTGCTGAGCGAAACACGCAGCGGCGGAGAAGAGACTTATCCGTTCGGCCTCTAGGCCTCGGCAGGTTTCGGCGCCGAGAGGTCTTCGGGAGCCTTGGGCTCGGGCGGCAGGCGCCAATTGCGGGACAGGACGTGATAGATCGGCTCGTCCATGATCAGGCCCGAGGCCCAGCGCGCGATCAGGGCGGCCAGCATGAGCGGCCCCACCAGCCCGGGATCGCGCGTCATCTCCATCAGAATCACCGCGCTGGTCAGGGGAGACTGTACGACCCCGGAAAGATAGCTCGTCATCCCCAGCACCACCGCGTCGCGGCCGGCGATGCCCAGCCCAAGACGGGCGAACGCTGCGCCCAGGCCGGCGCCGGCCGCAAGGGACGGCGCGAAAATCCCGCCCGGCAGCCCCGCGCAGGATGCGGCGAGCGTCGCGAACAGCTTGCCGACGGCGAGGGTCATGCCCCGCCCAGGGTGGCCCTGCAGCAGCGACTTGGCGGCGTCATAGCCAGCCCCATAGGTCAACCCTCCCGTCGCCAGCGCCACCGCCGCAGCGATGAGCCCGCACGCAAAGGCGAATAGGACGGGGTGCGCCCGCCGCCATCGGTTCACGGGGTTAAGGTCGGGCCCGGTCACATAGGCCAGGACGCGCGAGAAGAAACCGCCCATGAGACCGCCGGCGATGCCGATGGCGGGGGCGGCGAGCCAGGCCGACCCCAACGCCTGCGGACCGCCGAGCGCACCGAAGTAGGCGTAGTCGCCCTGCAACGCGTACGAGGTGAAGCCCGCGGCCACGACGACGAGGATGACTGTTGTGTGGGTGCGCCTCTCGAAGCTCTTGGCCAGTTCCTCGAAAGCGAAGACGACGCCGGCGATCGGCGTGTTGAAGGCTGCGGCGATCCCGGCCGCCCCGCCGGCCAGGATCAAGGCGCGACGCCCTGGGCCGCCCTTCAGCCCGCGCGTCAGGGACCGCTGGATGCCGGCGACGACCTGTACGGTCGGGCCCTCACGGCCGATGGAGGCGCCGCAGACCAGCAGGACGGCCGAGATCACGACCTTCCAGGCCGCCGTCCGGATCGTCACCCGCTGACCGCCCCAGCGGCCTTTCCATCTCTGCTCGGCGGCCGCGATCACCTGGGGGATGCCGCTTCCGGATGATTCCGGGGAGAACCGGGCCATGACCCAGGCCATCGCCGCGAAGCCGAGAGGCAGGAGCACGGCTACCGGCCAGCCCATGTCAGCCCCAATCCGCGTATGGGTCCGGATCGCGAGGTCGCAGAGACGTGCGTAGTAGGCTCCGGCGGTGCCCGCCAGGATCGCCACCCCGACGATCCAGGCCGTCCGCCAGGCCCTGCGCGCATGGATGCGGCTGGCGATCAGCTCGCGACGGGCTCGCGCGCCGAATGTTCGATTGTTCAGGAATCTGGGCACGCGGCCATATGCGCGCCTCCCCCGCTGTTCGCAATCGCGAGATGAACGGTCGGACGCCGCGGGGGTCCGACCGTCACTTCACGCCGGCTCCTCAGCTGGACTGGGTCGTGTCCGGGAGGCCGAGGATACGCTTGGAGATGATATTGTTCTGGATCTCGAAGGAGCCGCCATAGATCGACATGGCCTTGCCCGAGAGCCAGCTTCGAACCGCCTCGATCTCGTCCTTGTCGAAACCGGGCCCCTCCCAGCCGAGGCCTTGCTCGCCCATGATCTCCAGCATCAGCTCCGCCCGCGTCTGGGCGACCGCCGTCGCGGAATTCTTGAGGACCGAGGCCGCGTTGGTCGCGCCGGAGGCCCCCTTCGCCTCGGCCATGGCGCGCGCGAGCGTGAGGCCGTGGATGCGTCCATCCATAAGGTGTCGCGTCAGGCGCGTACGAAGGTCCTGATCAGCGATCCGGCCGTTCTCGTCGACGCCCACATAGCGCTTTGCGATGTCCTCGAGCGGCGTCTGTCGCCCGCCCGCGGAGGCGCCCGTCTGGCTCGCCCGCTCGTGCTGCAGCAGCCGCTTGCCGACGGTCCAACCCTCGTTGACCTTGCCAAGCAACGCCTCCTTCGGCGCCGTCGCATTCGTGAAGAACGTCTCGCAGAAGGGCGAGGCGCCGGCGATCAGCTTGATCGGTCGCGTTTCGATCCCCGGCTGGCGCATGTCGATCAGAAGGAACGAAATGCCCTCGTGCTTCTTCGCTGTCGGGTCGGTTCGCACCAGCGCTCCGCACCACTCGGAATACTGTGCGCCGCTCGTCCAGATCTTGCTGCCGTTGATCAGGAAGTGGTCGCCCTTGTCCTCGCAGCGGGTCTGCAGCGAGGCCAGGTCAGAACCCGCGTTGGGCTCGGAATATCCAACGCACCACCGGACGTCCCCACGCACGATCGGCGGAATGTGCTTCCGCTTCTGCTCCTCTGTCCCATAGTCCAGGATCGTCGGCCCGATCATGGTCACGCCCATGCCCGCCGTGAGCGGATTGAACGCGCCCGCGCGCGTCATCTCCTGGGCCAGAACCCGCGCCTCCTGCGGCGAAAGCCCGCCACCGCCGTATTCCTTGGGCCAGGTCGGGGCGCCCCAGCCCTTCTCGCCCATGGCCTTCTTCCAGACCGCGAGGTCGCCCTCGGGCGCCGGGCCGTCCATCAAGGCGGCCGCCAGCGCGTTTCCACGTCCTTTCAGCGAGGGTGGAAAGTTCGCCTCCAACCACTTCCGCGCCTCCGCCCGGAAGGCCTCCAGCTCGATGTCGCCGCCTGCGTCCGCCATGCCGGCCTCCGTATCAACACCCCAATTCCTGGCCTTCTGTAACACGCCGTCAGCATGACGGAGGGTCACGTCGTCCTTGCGGAGATGGGGCCGCCCCCATGTATAACTGTGGACGAGCACAAACCCACAAGATGCTGGGCGGCCGGGTCGCGACGTTCGCGGCGACGAGACGCACCACGTCGGCTCAGGAGGACGCGAGGAGACATGGACCTGAAACCCGGATCGCGCTGGAAGAGCGCCGTGTGCGACGCCGAAGTCGTCGTGGTGCGCCCGCCGAAGACGCCGGCGGAGCTGGAGTGCGGTGGCCACCCGATGGTCGCAGCCACCGCCGCAAAGCCTGAGGGCCTCAGCCTCTCGGCCGACCACTCGGCCGGTTCCCAGATGGGCAAGCGCTTCGCGGACGAAGAGAGCGGGCTCGAGGTGCTGTGCGTGAAGGGCGGCGCGGGCTCCCTCTCCATCAACGGCCGCGCCATCGGAGCCAAGGACGCCAAGAAACTCCCGGCGTCGGACTGACCCGCCATGCACACGGCTCTCCTGCTCGACATGATGGCCGACGCCGCGCCGGATCGCCTTGCGCTGGGCCGTCGGCGCGATGGCCTCACCTTCTACGAAGTC